>DASZVM010000992.1:0-4982 GCA_035547295.1 Puia sp.
CTGTGCTGGCACAACGGCTTGTCGACTGGCTGCCGTATACGGAGGCGGAGGTCCTCTGGGCGGTGCGCCGGGAGATGGCCAGGACGGTGGAGGATGTATTGGCCAGGAGGCTGCGCATATTGTTCCTGGATGCCAGGGCGGCGCTTGGGGCGGCTCAGAGAGTGGCGGGGCTGATGGCTGAGGAACTGGGGTATGATGAAGAGTGGAAGAGAAAACAACTGATAGATTTCAACAGGCTGGCGAACGGGTACCTTCCTAGCAACCAGCTGCAAGCGACAAGCTACAAGGAGTAACAAGTACGTATAATCAAGTTGAAACCGATAAAAAATAGATTGCATGCCAGATTTTATCTTATCGTTCGACCAGGGGACGACCAGTTCCCGTGCCATTGTCTTTGACCGGAAGGGAAGTGTAGTGGCTATCTCTCAAAAGGAATTCACCCAGCTATTCCCGCAGCCCGGGTGGGTCGAACATGATCCCATGGAAATATGGTCCTCTCAGGTAGCTGTGGCGACGGAAGCCATTGTAAAGGCCGGGCTGACGCCGGCTGATATAGCTGCCATCGGTATTACCAACCAGCGGGAGACGACTATCCTTTGGAACAGGGAGACGGGGAAGCCCGTGCATAATGCCATCGTATGGCAGGACAGGCGTACGGCGGACTATTGCAATGTGTTGCGGGAAGCCGGTAAGGAGTCCTTTATACAGCAGAGAACAGGACTGGTCATCGACGCTTATTTTTCGGCTACGAAGATACGGTGGATGCTAGACCATGTGCCGGGTGTAAAGAAACTGGCAGAAGAAGGCAAGCTGGCTTTTGGAACGGTGGATAGCTGGCTGTTGTGGAACCTCACGGGCGGGAAGGTACATGCTACGGACGTTACCAATGCTTCCCGTACGATGCTTTTTAATATTCACACGCTGCAATGGGATGAGGAGCTGTTAAAGCTCTTCGAGATCCCCGGCAGTTTGTTACCGAAGGTTTGTTCGTCCAGCGAAGTGTATGGGCATACGGCGGGGCAGGTGTGGGCCGAGCAGATCCCTATTGCGGGTATTGCCGGTGATCAGCAGTCGGCCTTGTTCGGTCAGATGTGCACGGGAGTGGGCATGGTGAAGAACACGTATGGCACGGGTTGTTTTTTGCTGATGAACATCGGCGATAAGCCCATTCTTTCCCGTAACAACCTGGTGACCACGGTGGCGTGGAAGATCAACGGAGAGGTACGGTATGCGTTGGAGGGCAGCATCTTTATCGGCGGCGCTGTCGTGCAATGGCTTCGTGACGGATTGGGGGTTATTGCCTCTTCGGGAGAGGTAGAGGGTCTGGCGGAAAGCGTGGCTGACAATGGAGGTGTGTATATGGTGCCGGCTTTTACGGGGCTGGGCGCTCCGCACTGGCTGCAGCAGGCGAGGGGGATGATCACGGGGATGACGCGTGGGACTACGGCTGCGCATATCAGCCGGGCGGCGTTGGAGAGCATCGCATTTCAAACCATGGAAGTGGTGAGGGCGATGGAGGCGGATGCGGGTGCTACGATCCGGGAGCTACGGGTGGACGGCGGTGCCGTGGCGAATAATTTATTGATGCAATTCCAGGCGGATGTCATCGGTGTGAAGGTGGTGCGTCCTGAGCTGACGGAGACGACGGCCATGGGTGCGGCTTATCTGGCGGGGCTTGCGGTAGGTTTTTGGAAGGATGTGGAAGAGATCGGAAAGCAATGGAAGGTGGACCGGAGCTTTGAGCCGGATGGAAAGAAAAATATCGCTTCTCTTGTTTCGGGTTGGAATAAGGCGGTAAAGGCCTGCAAGGCATGGAGTGAATAAGTTTTAAAAACCGACTATCATGACTGAATTTTCTGCTGAGCTGACGGGAACTTTTATTCTTATATTATTGGGTACCGGTGTGGTGGCCAATACCATACTGAAGGGGACCAAGGGTAATAACGGGGGATGGATCGTCATCACTACGGGCTGGGCCCTGGCGGTGTTTGCGGGCGTGGTGATCGCGGGGCCTTACAGCGGCGCTCATCTGAACCCTGCCGTTACCCTGGCGTTGGCCATTGCGGGGAAGTTTGCATGGAGCAAGGTGGGGCTTTTTATCCTGGCACAATGTATCGGAGCTGTCCTGGGAGCGTTTATCACCTGGATCCTGTATAAGGATCATTTCGATGCAACGGAGGACCCGGGTGTACAGCTGGCGGTGTTCAGCACCGGACCGGCCATCAGGAACACCACGTTCAATTTATTGAGCGAGGTCATCGGGACCTTTGTGCTGGTGTTCGTCATCTTTTATTTTACCAATCCGGAGATCGCTGTTCAGAAGACACCCATCGGGATGGGGTCGTTAGGCGCACTGCCTGTGACGCTGCTGGTGTGGGCCATCGGGCTTTCGCTGGGTGGTACGACGGGGTATGCCATCAATCCGGCAAGGGACTTCGGGCCTCGTATCGTGCATACTTTGATGCCTATGCGTCATAAGGGTCCCAGCGATTGGAAATATGCGTGGGTGCCTGTCATGGGGCCTTTTATCGGTGGGGGAATCGCGGCGTTATTGTATATGTGGTTAAAAATTTAAACGGATCGACATATGAAAAATCAGATACGTGTAATGATGATCACGGGCTTTGCGGTCTGTGTATCCGGGGCCTGCAAGACGGCTGGAAGATCGGTGGCCGGATCAAAAGGGTATCCTGCCTTTTTCAAGGTGGGGCACCGGGGCACCAGGGGGCTTATGCCGGAGAATACCATTCCTGCCATGGAAAAAGGTATCGAGGTGGGGGCGAATACGGTAGAGCTGGACGTCCATATTTCCAGGGACGGGCAGGTACTGGTATATCATGATGAATCCTTTAACCCGGACTATACCAGCATGCCGGATGGAAGCGATATCCCAAAAGACCAGCGGAAGAAGTATACTTTTTACCAGATGGATTATCCGGAGATACGGAAGTTCATCATCGGCAGGAAGGATTATCCGGCCTTTCCGCAACAACAGCGGATGGATTGCTATACCCCTCTGCTGGGAGAGATGATCGATTCGGTGGAAGCGTTCACGAAGTCGCATCATTTACCGGATGTGTACTGGCTGGTTGAGATCAAGTCCAAGGAAAAGACAGATGGGTTCGAGCAGCCTGTGCCGGAGGAATATATAAAAATATTGATGCCTGTGCTGGAGTCGAGGCACCTGGGCAAACGGCTGATAGTGCAGTCCTTTGATATGCGACCGTTGCAGGTGATCCACCGGCTCCGGCCCGATATCAGCCTGGGATTCCTTACGGATGATAAGAATGCTACGTTTGATGATAATATCGCCAAGCTGGGTTTTATTCCCGCCTTTTATAACCCCAATTATCACCTGGTGACGGCGACGCTTGTAAAACAGTGCCACGATAAACAGATACTCATCGAGCCATGGACGGTGGAAACCCCGGATGTCATGCAGCAGATGAAGGCGCTGGGCGTGGATGGCATTATTACGGATTACCCCAACCTTTTGAAGTAGGGCTTTGCTTTAAATATTTAATCACTTCTAACCAACTTGCGTATGAAAATTCTCACTCTAGTAGTGTTTGCTGTCGCGTACCTGCCATTGCAGGCACAGCAGATCACTGTCACCGGGAAGGTACTTTCCGGGAAGGACCAAACGCCGCTGGCCGGCGTGAGCATACAGGTGTCGTCGGCGAAGGGCACCATATCCCATAATGACGGAAGTTTCTCTCTGTCCGCTGCGGTTGGCGTCAATCTTCACCTTAGCATGGAAGGTTATCTGCCGAAGTCTATAAAGGTCACGCAGGCGGACCTGGGGGTGATCATGCTGGACCCCACCCAGAAATCATTGGATTCGGTGGTAGTGGTGGGTTACGGAACGCAAAAGAAAGTGAATCTTACGGGCGCTATTACCACGGTGAATATGGAAGATAAGGAGGGGCAGCCTGTTACCAATGTGAGCAATGCACTGCATGGTACGCCGGGTCTTTTTGTAAACCTCAGCAACAGTCAGCCCGGGGTTGACCGCAGCGATATCCGTATCCGTGGTATCGGGACGTTGAACACCAATGATCCGCTGGTGCTGGTGGATGGGGTCGAATATTCCATGGACGAGCTGAACCCTGCGGATATTGCCACCATCACCGTGCTGAAGGATGCGTCCGCTGCCATTTATGGGTCCCGTGCGGGTAATGGGGTGATCCTGGTGACCACGAAGAAGGGGCATGGAGCAGCCAAGGTGAACTACAACTATTATTATGGGAAGCAAAAGACAACGTATATGCCGGATGCCATCTGGGACCCCATCGCCTATATGAAGCTGAAGAACCAGGCGGAGCTGAACGAGGGTAAGACGGCGGTGGATTATTCGGATGCGGATATTGCGGAATATCAGAATGGGATGAAGACCGATCCTTATACCTACCCGGCCAGCAACTGGTTTGACATCGCCCTGGACAACGGGACCATACAAAAGCATGATGTGAGCGTTGCGGCGAGCACGGATAAATACCAGTACAGGTTCTCGCTGGGTTACCTGGACAGGAACGGCGTGATGATAGGGCCGAACAACCATGAGAAAAAATATTCCATCGGATTGAATACGTCCGTGAATGTGACGAAGCGTTTGAAGGTGGGCTTAAACCTGGATGGATATTACCGCAACTATACCCAGCCTTTTTACAATTCTTTCTGGCAATATCTTACGCGCACGCTGCCCATCCTGACGGATACGTTGAAGAATGGCAGCTATGGCAATTCCTGGCTCAGGACGCCGGGCCGGAACAATTGGGAGAACCCAAGGATGATCGCTTATACGGGATATGGGAAGAAGACGGTGCAACGATTCCTTGCGTCCACCTTCCTGGATTATAAGCTGCCTTTTGACATTACCTATCATGCGCAATTCGGGGTAGACAAGTATGACGGCCTCCTGGATGAGTTTACGCCGCAGGTGCAGACGTTCAATCCGAAGACGCTGGCCCCTACCAACTGGA
>DASZVM010000993.1:0-2399 GCA_035547295.1 Puia sp.
GCGACGGACACGACCATGAGACAAACTTCCGCCTGGATTACGTACAGCCGCTGGGCGAAAAAATAAAGCTGGAGACAGGGGGCAGGATGCAGATAAGACAGATCGCCAGCGCCTCATCCGTCTACACATTAAGCCCCGCAGCCGGTCACTATGCCTATGATACCGGGCAATCAAACTCCCTCTCCTATCGCAGACATGTATACGCCGGCTATGGGTCCCTGACCTTCTCCCTTTTTAACTGGCTGGACGTGAAAGGCGGGCTCAGGTACGAACGTACGGAGACGGACGCCGCATTCAGCAAATCCAACAGTACCCATATCCCCGGCTACAACACTTTTGCCCCCTCGCTGATCCTTTCCCATAGTTTTGAGAATGATCAGACGATCAAGATAGCTTATAGCAAACGGATCCAGCGTCCCGGCTACCGCTGGCTAAACCCTTATATCAATGTCAGCGACCCGAAGAACATTACCACGGGTAACCCCTACCTGCAGCCGGAGATCACCCATAATATCGAGCTCTCCTGGAGCAGGTCCTTTGAAAAAGGCATCGCCCTTAACGTGGTCACGTTCTATCATCACCAGATAGGCGATATCCAGCCTTATATTACCTATTATCCAAGCTATACCATCGGCGATTCCGTGTTCGAAAACACTTCTGTGAGCGTCCCGATGAACGTGGGATCGGAGGACACTTATGGATTGAATGTGTACGGTTCGGTGCCGTTGGGTCCCAAGCTCAATATTCGCAGCAACCTTTCATTCTACGATAAGTATATCACCGGCGGCGCCCTGGGCGGCAGCAATGTCACCAGCTTTAACTACCGGCTCAATATGAATGCCGCTTATCAGCTGAGCAATACTTTTGTGCTGGAATTCTTTGGTCATTTCAATTCGCGCCGCAATGAGCTCCAGGGAAGATATCCGTCTTTTACAAGCTACAATTTTGCCTTCCGGAAACAGATATGGAATAAAAAAGGCAGCATCGCCTTCTCCGCCACCAACCCCTTCGCCGCTGATGTCAAACAGGAAACATCCGTCACCGGTCAGCAATTTACCCTGCACACGCTCCAGCAGTTGCCATACCGGTCCTTTGGTATTAACTTTACCTATAAGTTCGGAAAACTGGAGTTTAAAAAGGATAAGGACAAGGATGAGGAAAAGGAGCTCCCGCCGTTGCCGGACAACAGCTAACCCATGCTCAACCAACCCAAACCCCATATGTACCGTCTGCGAAGTTCCCTGCTTGCCGCATCGATCCTTTTGCTGTTGCCCTACCTGGTCAGGGGCCAGTCCCATTCCTTCCAGCTTTCAAAAATATTCCATATCGGCAGTCCCGGCGGATGGGATTATATTGCCGTCGGACCTGATAAAAAAATATATGTATCACACGGTTCCCATGTGGTGATCCTGGATGAAAAGAAGGGTGATTCGGTCGGTGTCATCCCCAATACCAGCGGCGTCCATGGCATCGCCTTTTACGAAGCCCTGGGCAAAGGATTTACCAGCAACGGCCGCACCAACAGCGTTACCGTTTTTGACATAAGGACAGGACGGGTGCTGAACCAGATACCTACCGGGCAGAACCCCGACGCCATTTTTTTTGAACCTTTTACCAGGACCATCATCACCTGTAATGGACGCAGCCATGACCTCAGCATCATCGACCCTGTTGCCGAGCAGGTCATCGGCACCGTATCCCTGGACGGCAAACCCGAGACTGCTGTCTCGGATAATACAGGCAGGATCTTTATCAACATCGAGGATAAAAGCGAGATCTCGGTAGTGGACATCATCCATAAGACCGTCCTGGCTAACTGGTCATTGTCCCCCGGAGAAAACCCTACGGGACTGGCCATTGACAGGAAGAACCACAGGTTGTTTGCCGGCTGCGACAGACAGCTGATGGTCATGGATGCCGTAACGGGAAAGACTGTTGCAAAGGTTTCCATCGGGGACGGCTGTGACGGCGTAGTTTTTGACAGCCATCTGAAAGATGTTTTTGCTTCCTGCGGGGAAGGTACGCTCACCGTCATTCATGAAAATTCCCCATCCGCCTTTAATGTCGTGGCCCGCGTTGCTACCAGACGCAGCGCCCGTACCCTTGCCATCGATGAAAAAACTCACAGGATATTCCTCCCGGCCGCGGGGAGTGAAAAATTTGGAGTGCTTGTAATCGCGAAGCGATAGCCGGAATTGACCATTTTTCGTTATATTGTATGTACAATAAACGATTATGGCTTCACCCAAATATGGCCGCCTGAAGAACTTCGTAGGCGGTGAGTTCATGCCTGTTGACGGCAGGAGCATGCCCGTTATATCCCCATTGGACGGCACCCTGCTGGCGGATATGCCCTGCTCTTCCGCCGCCGGTCTCGACAAGGCGGTAAAAGCCGCACA
>DASZVM010000994.1:0-5753 GCA_035547295.1 Puia sp.
GATCGCACGGTACTGAAGACGCAGCTTGCCAGCGTACAAAGCGGTCTGCTGGAAGACGGTACGGCCATCGGGTCTGGACTGGCCACGGGTGTCGACAGGCTGCGGAACTCTCCTTCCAAAAGTAAAGTGATCATCCTGCTGACGGATGGTGAGAACAACGGAGGGCTTATCGATCCCAATACGGCCAAGGAGATTGCCAAATCCATCGGGGTGCGGGTATATACGGTGGGTATGGGCACGGAAGGGTTTGCGCCTGTGCCGATACAGACGCCTACAGGCGTACGGATGTCGAGGGAAAAGGTAAACATCGATGAAAAGCTGCTGACACAGATAGCAAAAGAGACGGGCGGGCAGTATTACCGGGCCAAGGACAATGAAAGCCTGCGGAATATCTATTCGGAGATCGACAGGCTGGAGAAGTCCAGGATAGAGGTGACGGCTCTCCGCCGGCACACCGAACAATTCTTTCCGTTTGCGCTGGCGGCTGCCATATTGCTTATGCTGGAGCTGCTGCTCCGCTGGACGGTGTTAAAGAAATTCCCATGACGGCAAAAGTATACAGGTCGACGGGCAGCTGGTATGTGGTGAAAACCCCGTCAGGGGACACGTGGAATGCCCGGCTGAAAGGCGTCATGAAGCTGGACGGCATTACTTCCACCAATCCCATCGCAGTGGGGGATATCGTGGAAATAGAGGAAGAGGATGCGCTTGAACATACGGCCCTCATAACGCGGATACAGGACCGCAGGAATTATATCAACAGGCAGTCGCCTTCCCACCGCATGCAGCATCATATCGTTGCGGCCAATATAGATCAGTCTCTGCTGCTGGTGACACTGAAAGAGCCCCGTACTTCCCAGGGGTTTATCGACAGGTGGCTTGTGACCTGCGAAGCCTATCATATCCCGGCTATCCTCGTTTTTAACAAGGCGGATCTCTACAGGAAGAAAGAGCTGGAAAAGTTTGAAGCATGGAAGGAGATGTATGAGGCCGTCGGCTATCGTGTCATCCGGATGAGCGTGCAAACGGGTGAGGGGGTGGAGGATGTAAAGCATTGCCTGAAGGGTAAGATCAGTCTGCTCAGCGGGCATTCGGGGGTGGGCAAATCATCTTTTTTGAACGTTGTGCTCCCCGATCTGAGGTTAAAGACCCAGGATGTCAGCGGGTGGAGCGGCAAGGGTATCCATACGACGACGTTTGCGGAGATGTATGATCTGCCCGAATCTGTTCCGGACCCGTCCGGAACAGCCGCTGGGGCCGGTCATGTCATCGACACGCCCGGTATGCGGGAATTTGGGCTGGTGGACATCTCCCGGGCGGAGCTATCGGGCTATTTCCCGGAGATGCGGGCCCTGGCTGGTGAGTGTCAGTTCAATAATTGTCTGCATGCGGAGGAGCCGGGGTGTGTGGTAAAGCTGGCTGTGCTGGAGGGAAGGATCGCGGAGGATCGTTATGTCAGCTATAGGACTATTCTTGATTCTATCGATGAGAGGAATTATTGAGATTGGTTTGTGGTATGTGGTCTTGGGGCCGGACGAGTTACTGTTGGGGCGTCGGCGGTCCTGCTGTAGAGCTCGCGTGTTCATCAGGGTGTACGCCTCCCTCTTCTTTTATTTCTTCCCTCAACGGCTCCGGCTGCTCTTCATCCTTTTCATCGCCTAACAGCATTCCCCAGGGCTTTAACGGGCCCACACGATCGAATACGATCTTTGTCATGGCGATCACGGGGATGGCCAGGAATGTGCCCGTAATGCCCCATACGCTCTCTCCGATGATAACCCCCAGCACGGTGATGAGGGCGTTGATCCTTACTTTCGAGCCGACGATAATGGGCAGCAGGACATTGGAGTCGATGAGGTGGATACCGAAGATGGTGCCTGCCACGATGAGGACCTTTGCGGCGCCTGCGGTGGCGAAGGTGACGAGGGCGCTGAGGATCATGGCTGTGATGATGCCGATATAGGGGACGATATTGAAAAGTCCCGTGATCAGTCCCAGCAGCAGGGCATATTTTACACCGAGTATCCAGAGGGCGAGGAAGGTGGCGGCGGCCACGATGACCATTTCCAGGAAGAGCCCGAGTATGTATTGCCGGATACGGGATTGTATATGTGCGATGATATCGTAGACGGTGACGGCATTCTCTTCCCTGAAAACGGCGACGAGAAAGCGGACGATGAGGCGACGGTAATACAGCAGGAAGAAAGTATCGAACATGACAAAGACCATAAAGAGCACCATGGATGAGATGGAGAGGACGGCGGTGCCGAGCACGGAGGAGCCGGTGGCCAGCAGCTTGGAGGTTGCGTTGTCCAGGTAGGCATTCTGCTGTTTGATACGGACATGGAATTTCATGGAGATCCAGTGCTGCAGGTCGTTGAGCGAGGTCTGCACCTGTTGTTTGAACAGGGGCCAGTCTTCTGTAAGCGTGCCGATCTGGGCGCCTACCATGTAGAGGACGATATTGATAACGGCCAGAAGTATCAGTACGGACAGGATGGAGGCGAGGCTGCGGGGGAGACGCAGCCGTCTTTCCAGGATATTTGCCAGGGGCAGCAGCAGCATGGCGAAGAGGAGGCCGAATACCAGGGGTGCCAGGATGGTCTGTCCGAGGATGGCGATATAGAATAAGGCGATGAGGCTGATGAGGACCATTGCCAGCCTGGTATAGAAAGGAGCAAAAGGTTTGGTTGCCATGGCTGCAAGATAGGAAAAAAAGGCCGTCCGCTGGGGGCAGACGACCTCGGTAGCAAACAGTTGTCAGCGTGGCGATAAGCAATCGTTAATCCGTTGCCAGAGTCCCGGATGATCCCGGACATCGAATGTACAGGGATCAGGACATATACCGCCGGGCTGTATTGATCAGTAGCTTACTTTCCAGGAATTTGGCGACTTCCACTACGGCATCGTTATCCCTGCGGGGAGCTTCCCGGAACTTCCGCGGATAGATGGAAATGCCTGTGTAAATGTTGTAGTGCAGGGTCAGTATATGGCCCTTGTACATGAAGTCCCACATGAGACTGTCGAATTCATCTGTCTTTTGGGTAAACTTGATATCCAGGTCGTCGGAGAGGATATTAGCGACTTCGTAAAAACGTTTCAGACCGCAATCATCGTCTATGACGGCTTCAGTGCAACCGAAATCGGTGCGGAGAGTCAGGGGGCTCATAGCGTAGGGATTTAAGTTTATGTTATGCACGGGTATGGTTTGCTCCGAAATTTAACCCATCCCCGTGCATGTTCTTATGATGGGCCTTCGGCCAGCGGACCTGTGGTCCGCTTTGGGTATTCGAGATTTTTTAACGCTTTATGCCTTGAACTTCGGCGCCTTTGGGACTTTCTCTCCACTCAGGATCCGCTCAGCTCCTACATTTTTCCCGTCACTTGGGCAGCCGTATTTTGGTCCGAAAAGACTATGCACCAGTCCGCAGGAACTACCTGACAGAAGAATGGCCGAAAGCATCGCCATGAACAGAAGATCCTTTGCTGTAGGTTTTAGTTTCATCGGGTGGTTTATTGTTATTGGGTCTTTTCAATAAACGATTTAAACCTACAAATATTATTTTGAAAAAGCAAGGGTAACCCCTTGTATTAACGAATGGATTATAAGGGTTTTTGGGTATAGTCGATCGTAGCGAAGTTCTGTTGTCTTTATTCGCAGCTAAATGATTACTTAACAGGGGGGGCGTCATTGGAGTCCTTGAACCAGCTGGCGTACAGGGTGTAATGTTCCGCTATCCTGTCGATCTGGCCTGTGATCAGGTCTACGGGGATGTCCTTGATCTTGCGGGCGGGGATGCCGCCGTAGATAGTGCCGCTCTCGATCTTGGTACCTTCCAGCACGACGGCGCCGGCTGCGATGATGGTGTTGCTGCCGACCTCGGCATTGTCCATGATGATGGCGCCCATGCCGACGAGGACCTTATCGCATAGCTTGCAGCCGTGTACGATGGCGTTATGGCCGATGGAGACGTTGTTGCCGATGACGGTCTTTGATTTCTGGTAGGTGGCGTGTATGATGACGCCGTCCTGTATGTTGACCTTATTGCCGATGCGGATGCTGTTGACGTCGCCGCGGATGACGGCGTTAAACCAGATGCTTGTTTCGTCGCCTATTTCAACGTCTCCAACTACGGTTGCATTGGGGGCGACGAAGCAGTCTTTTCCGAATTTGGGGTATTTACCTTCAACGGGGAGGATAGTGGCCATGGCAATGCTTTTTTGTTGTAGTACGAATATCCTGAAATTTTTTTAATAATGAGGTAGTTGGTTGGTTTTCAACAAAATTTAATCTTGTTGGGTAAGGTTCAGCGTTTTCGGGCAGATTTTTTTGAGGGTTATGGATATCACTTTGACAGATATCCGAAGTGGGAATTGGTTTTTGGACAATGTCTGGTGCAACACGCCTGGTAGGGTATAGCCTTTTACCCTTAATTGTATTGATAGATAAGTAATTCGTAAAACAAACCTACCGGAAGTGTAAAAGACAGTGCCTATACCACTGTCGATGGCTGTATGTTTTTTAACACCCTTTATTGGGTTAACGAGTTATTTATGACTATTACCAGTATTTCAAATTACATCACCTCCGGCATTCTTTCCATTTGGATACCAGTAGTCATTATCGTAGTGGTTATCGCTATTACCAGGCGACATGGGAGGATCGTGTTTAGGAATTGGAGAATAGAGCTGAATATTCCCGATGATAAGAAGGAAGAGGAGAAAGACGCTGAACTGCCTCCAAAGAGGAAAGGCAGGCCAGGACGGCAGTCTTGTAGGACCTGATATCGAAGCAATTCCTACCCCTCCGCCAGACTCTTCCACAAATAAAAGGTAAGCTGACTTAACTTTGCTTCCAATGAGTTTTAATTCCAATGAAAAAAGGTGAGGCATGAATATACGTCAATTATTCCTCCGGCATGTAGCGCAGACCTCTCCCAGTCCCCTGGGGATCGAGATAGCACGGGCCGAAGGTCTTTATTTATATGATCCTTCCGGCAAGGCTTATATGGACCTGATAGGGGGGATATCGGTCTGCAATACCGGTCACAGACATCCGCGCATAATACAAGCCATTAAAGAGCAGGCGGACCAATATCTCCATGTGCTGGTATACGGGGAATTGATCCAGTCCCCCCAGGTGCGGTATGCTGCGTTGCTGGCAGATCATTTGCCTGCTACGCTGAACAGCGTCTATTTCACCAATTCGGGTGCTGAAGCTACGGAAGGCGCGATGAAGCTGGCCAAGCGGGTAACAGTAAGGACGGAGATCGTTGCTTTTGACCAGTCGTATCATGGCAGCACGCAAGGGGCGCTGAGCATCATGGGGGATGAATACTGGCGTAATGCGTACAGACCGTTATTACCGGGTGTACGGCATGTGAAGTATAATGATCCGGGTAGTCTGGAATGGATCACGGACAGGACGGCTTGCGTGATCGCGGAGACCGTGCAGGCGGAGCGGGGCATATATGCACCGGATGTGTCATGGATGAAGGCGTTAAGACGGCGGTGTGATGAGACGGGGGCTTTACTGGTGCTGGATGAGATACAGGCGGGTTTTGGTCGTACGGGCAAGTTGTGGGGTTTTGAGCATTATGATGTGGTGCCTGATATCCTGCTGTTAGGCAAGGCCCTGGGAGGCGGTATGCCGATGGGGGCATTTATTACGGACAGACAGCGTATGTGGGCGTTGACGGGTGACCCTGTGCTGGGGCATATCACTACGTTTGGCGGTCATCCTGTCTGTTGCG
>DASZVM010000995.1:0-4732 GCA_035547295.1 Puia sp.
ATGTGCTGATCAACAACGCAGGTTTTGGCTCCTATGGGGCTATCGAGGAAGTATCTCCAAAAGATGCGCGCTACCAGCTTGAAGTAAATGTGTTTGGTGCGGCCCGGCTTATACAGCTTGTATTGCCCCATATGCGTGCCCGGCGCTCCGGCAGGATCATCAATATCTCTTCTATCGGCGGCAAGGTGGCTATGCCGATGGGCGGCTGGTACCATGCCAGCAAGTTTGCGCTGGAGGCCCTCAGCGATTCGCTGCGCGCAGAGGTTAAGCAATTTGGTATCGATGTCGTAGTGATCGAGCCCGGTGGTGTCAGATCCGAATGGGCGGATATTGCAGTGGAGCACGGTCTGAAGAATTCCGGGGAAGGAGCTTACCGTACGATGGCCGAGAAATTCGCAGGGCTGCAAAAAACGTTTGCCCACCGGCTGGCTGAACCCATGGTCGTCGCCCGGATCGTGCTAAAAGCGCTTCTTGCCCGCCGCCCCAAAACAAGGTATGCAGCGGGGTTTATGGCAGGCCCCGTCCTCGCCATGCGGAGGCTGTTGCCGGACAGGCTGATGGATAAACTGATGTTAAACCAGCTGAAATAGCTACATTAGCCATTATGGGCAAGCCTGCTTCAATAGAAGAGCTGAAGGGAAACGTGCTGTATTCCTGCATGTATGAGAAAAAGCTGGCTGGTGAGCAGTACGTGGCCGAACATTCGATGGGATATATCATCGCAGGCACGGCACAGTTCATTACTGCAAGCGGCTCTTCCTTACATGGACCGGGCAGCATGGGAGTGGCCAGGCGCAATATGCTGCTGAAAACGGTGAAGATACCACCGCCTTCGGGACAATTCAGGTCCATCAGCATCCTTTTCCCGCAGGACGTTTTAAGGGAGTACAGCACCCTTCATGGTATCATCGCGACAGAGCCGTACAACGGCCCCGGGATGCATGCGCTGGACGGAGACCCGTTCATCAGGGGGTTTTTTGAATCCCTCCTGCCGTATTTTGAGCATAAAAGGCTGCTGAGCACCGAACTGCTTGGTATCAAAACCAACGAAGCCATTGCGCTGTTGCTGCAACATGATGAAGGTTTGAAGAACCTCTTGTTCGATTTCAGCCAGCCTTTTAAGATCGATCTTGCCGCTTATATGGAGCGGCACTATATGTTTAACGTACCCATGTCGCGATTTGCCAGCCATACAGGGCGAAGCCTCGCCGCTTTCAAACGGGATTTCGGGAAGGTGTTTGGTATGTCCCCCGGGCGCTGGCTGATGCAAAAGCGACTGGCCGAAGCACGCCGGCTGATCAAAGACGAAGGTAAAAGACCTTCGGATATATACCTGGACCTTGGCTTTGAAAACCTATCCCATTTTTCCTTTGCCTTTAAAAAAGCGTTTGGCAAATCGCCGGCCATGATCTGATCCGGCCGGCAGATGTCACCGGATGACGATCTTTTGACTGATGGTTTGCCTTGCGTTTTGTACGGTCACGATATATAACCCTGCGGACAATTTGTCCTTTACGGGAATACTTATCACACCGGCATTGGCCTTTTGCCGTGCTACCTGTTTCCCTGCTATGTTATAAAGGGTAATAGTGGAACCTCCCGGAACATAGTTGCCCAGGTTGATATATAACACATCGGTTGCGGGGCTGGGGTAAATGGATATATTGGCTGCCGTCGTGGTATCATATGAGCTGCTGACCTGTCTGGCCGCTGCGGCTGTGGTCGTACTAAACTTCCATTTGAAATTATCCAGGTTCAGCCATTCCCATTGTACGAGGTCGTCCCCGTTGTTCATGCCATTGCCAATGATGGCCAGGCATTTAGCGCTATTATGTGCGACAATTTTATAATAGCCGCTACCAGCATCGATGATATTGAACCGCTGGCTCGGCGCATTCAGCTCGCTCCACTGTTTTATCAATGCACCGTTTGCGCCGGAACTGGCGTCTACGGAGAAGACCTTGTTATTATAAGAGGGTACTATTTTATAACCGTAGCTTGTTTTTTGCACATTGAATTTCAGGTTGCTTTGGTTGACCCAGCTCCATTGCTCGATTTGCGCGCCGTTGTCCGACGACCAGCCCTGCACCGACAAATACTTGCTGCTATGTTTGGCCTGTATAGTATACAGACCGTCGGCAATGGGGCTTCCGGCCAGGGTCACGGGGATGACGAATGTGGTTACCGTCATGGCGGGGGCAGTATAGCTGATCATATTATTGGTGAAGCTCATGCTTCCCAGGGAGCTGCAATCCTCTGTGCTGGAAGTTCTGTAGACCTGTGCCGGGCTTACCCCGGCCAGCAGGTTCATATCCAGCTTGTAGGCCGCATCGGTATGTGTTGCATTCACCACGACCACTACCACTTCGTTTGTGGCAGGGTTGATGGCGGCCAGCGTGCCCGCCTGGTTGCTTTCGATGATGGTATAGCCCTGTTTAATAAAGCGGGAGAACTGCATGCGTACATAGTAATTTTTTGTTTTTACATAGGTATGTGCGCTATCGTTATACCGCAGCACGCCCCAGGTATTGGTATAGCTGTCCATCAGTTGCCAGTCGAGCCAGGCATTGGTATGCATATCATGGACGTCCTGCACGGCACGCGAGGCGATCACGAGGTCATAGGCCAGGTCTGAATTATCCCCATCCGGAGGTGTGACCCATAATGGCCCTGTTTCCGATTGCCATAACCTTTTGCCATATTGTTTGGCAATGGAATACAGCTGATTGCGCTGCGTTCCACCGTAGCTGTGCGTATTGATCTGGCTGAAGCTGGCAATGTTCGTGGCGCCATAATAATTCAGCGCCGATACGCAGTTGTCGATGGAGTTGGCGTCATTGGCTGAGATCTGTACCGTCATCCCTTTTGCAGCGATCTGGCTTTTGCAGGCATTGATCAGGGTGATCTGGTGGTCCCAGTTTACATAGGCGCCTTCCTGCTGGCCCTGGGCAGGCCACGCTACTTCAGGCTCGTTGAGGGGCTCCAGCGTTCTGAACTGGACCCCATACAGGGTATTGTAATTTTTGACTACCTCCGTAAGATAATCAGCATAGGCGGTGTATTTTGTTGTTTGGACGTTTTCGGCGCCGTTTACACCTCCGGCGGTACAACCGCTGTTTGTCATCCAATAGGGTGGAGAATAGGAGACCGCTTCGAAAATGCAATCCGTTCTTTTTGCTTTTAATGCCAAAAGAAATTTTCTCTGGTTCGCGTCCCTTGTCCAGTCGTACGAGCCGGTAGCGATTGTTTTAAAGCCGGGGACGGCTGCATCGAATCGCATATGGTTATGGGTTGGATCATCGCCGCCGCCGATGTTGTATCTGAATATATTCATATTTAGTTCGTTGGGGCTGGTGATCCAGCTGCAGATCTCGTCTATCTGCGCGGTAGTGGCCCATCCGCCTACGCGGTTGGCCCACCAGGATAGTGAACTGCCCCAGCCTTCAATGGTCTGGTAGCGTAATTCGGGATCGATGGCAATATAGTTTTGGGCAATGGTGAGCCGGCTCATTATGAGCAGGATGGCTGCAATCGTTAGCTTTTTCATTGTGATGGTTTATGAATGAAAAGAGTGACTAACAATGCTACCGATTAATACAAAACAGGGAAATGGAGATTCTTATTGGAATCCTGGACTTTTTTATGACAGTACATGACCAGGCATCAGTCAATTCTTTTGAGGTCCATTTCCCCCACATGAATGCCCTTTACAATAGCAGGGGTTCCTATATAGCGAAGTCTGGCCTCACCAAAGGCTGTGATCTTAATACGGCCGGAAACATTTACTGCAAATTCGGACTCGCCGTAGGCAGTAACCCTGGCTTCCTGTCCGGCAATGGCTGTCGTATTGATCTTTCCTTCGCCGTAACAGGTGTAATGCTGGATGTGCACAGCTCCTGCTTTTATAACCAGGGAACTTTCACCATAGGTCGTGGTGTGCATCCGGTCAATATGCACTTCGTCAAAAATTACGGTTGACTCACCATACAGGCGTAGCGTGAACTGGTCCGCGGAGAGGGGGCTTTGGCAGAGGAAGGTTTCCGATCCGCGTAAGGACAGAGCATCCAGCTTTCTGTATACCACCGTAGCGATTACTGCATGATCGGGGTACAGACGATGGTAATCCTGCCCCGCATGCGGGATCTCCTTGGCCCCGTCAAGGTACATCCGCAGGGTGCCGCCATGTACTTCCACATGTAATTTGCTGCTATCTATTATGATATTATTTATGGTGACGCTTTCCTCATCTCCCTGGACGAAAGTAACCTGGATATAGGGGCTTATAGTGACTTTATGAAAGTGATCGACGGAAATTGTCTGGGCATAAGTGGAACAGGTCGTAAGAACCATCATGCATGTGATCAGGTTGATTATCAGTTGCTTCATAATGGATTGTTTAGCATACTACGGACCAGGCCCCGAGAATGTTACAGTATTGCGATAGATTTAAGACGCCTTTTTTATAAATTACAGCATAACGTATTGCATATGACCAGTTACGACGCCATCGTCATCGGATCGGGCATCAGCGGGGGCTGGGCGGCAAAGGAGCTTTGCGAGCAAGGACTCAGAACATTATTGCTCGAGCGCGGCCGTCCTGTTGAGCACTTGAAAGATTATCCCACGGCAACAAAGGATCCATGGGATTTCCCCCACCGGGGCCGTCTGCCGCGGCAGGTGAAGGAGGAGGCCCCCGTCGTCTCGCGTTGCTATGCATTTGGCGAAGCGACCC
>DASZVM010000996.1:0-7101 GCA_035547295.1 Puia sp.
CTTTGCGTTCAGGGCCTGGCGGCCATTGATCGATATATGAATAACAGGGCGCATGACGTCCACCCATATCCTGGCCTCTGTGGAGCCGCTGTTAAACTTAATACCACCGTCGCGCAGGGTCAACTCCTGCCGGAACCGGTCTTTTGTCCATGGGTTCGGGCTCAGGGTGAGCCGTACCCTGCCCAGCTTCAAAAAGGAATTGTTCTCATCAAAAGTGCCGCTGCGGGCGATGTAGAACAGCAGGTCGCCGTCCTCTACCCATACGTTCAGACCGACATCCCCGCCACCGCACGGCATGGAGCCGGCGGCATTTTTACTGGGACTGTTCCAGACGACGTTATTTTGGTCGATAGGTCTTTCCTGTGCCGAAATGGTACGGGTAAGAGCAGGAAGGAGCAGGATGGCCAGGAGAATTTTAATATTTAACGAAACCATGTATAAATTTATCCTGAAAATGCCGGTGACGAACACTAAATTACGACAATGGAAGAGAACAAAACAGGATCGCATAAGAATATATGGCATGGCCGGGGGCGTCTTCGCATAGAGATACCTAAGTCCGTACTGAAGTCGAGGGTACAGAATAATGTACTCCTGAAACAATTATTCATTTGCGGATTGGGATATTATCCGAGGGCCAGGGGGCATTATACTTATCGCAAGAAGGGGCTGCCGGAGAATTTTCTTTTCTACTGCGTGGATGGGCATGGCTGGTACAAGATAGGGGATAAGCGTTTCGAGGTGGGCCCCAATGAATGCTTTATCCTTCCGCAAAATATGGAGCATGCCTATGGCAGCACGGAGGAGCATCCCTGGAGCATTTACTGGATCCATTTTGGCGGCAGCCTCCTGTCCAACTTCAATTCTATGCCCGTCGTTCAGCAGCATTTCAGACCGCAGGCCGTGCGGAACAACAGCGATATGGCGGAGATGTTCTCCAAGATCTATAAGACCCTGGAGCTGGGTTATAGCATCGACAACCTGCAGTTTGCCAATATGTGTCTTTCTCATTTTATCACCCTGTTTATTTATAACGAGAAGCATTTTATGGCTCCGGCATCCGGCCGGACAGACTGTATCGACAGCGCCATCCTTTTTATGCAGGAGCATATTAACGAAAACATCACATTGAATGAGCTGAGTCACCGGTACAATTACTCACCTTCGCGTTTCTCAAGCCTTTTCAAGCAAAAGACCGGGTATGCGCCCATCGATTATTTTATCCAGATGAAAATGCAGAAGGCCAGCCAGCATCTGGGTATAACGGATAAGTCTGTCAAGGACATCGCGCTCAGCATGGGTTTTGACGACCCGTATTATTTTTCAAAGCGATTTACCAAGGTGATGGGGCTGTCGCCCAGTAAGTATAGGAGCGTCACAAAAGATTAGTATAAACTATATAGTTGTATCCACCGTTGCATTATCCGTTTTATCCTTTAAAGCCGCTGCCCGGCAGACACTCGACCTCCAGGCGCACAGAGGAGGGCGGGGGTTGATGCCGGAGAATTCGATTCCAGCCATGCTGCATGGCGTGGAGCTGGGGGCCGTACCCTGGAGCTGGATTGTGTGATCTCCGCGGATGGGAAGGCCGTCGTATCGCATGATGTTTTTATGTCTTCGGATATTATGTTAATGCCGGATGGGGCGGCCATCTCCAGGAGCGAGGAGAAACAGTATGCGTTGTATAAAATGACCTATGACAGCATCCGGCGTTTTCAGGAAGGGGTGAAGCCTCATCCGAAATTCCCTGAACAGGCGAGTGTCAGGACTTATAAACCTTTACTGGCGGATCTTATCGACAGCGTGGAAGATTATGTAAAGACCCATCATCTCAAACCTGTTTATTATAACATGGAGACGAAGTCGTCGCCGGAGGGAGACGATAAGTATAACCCGAAACCGGAAAGGTTCGTAGCGTTGCTAATGGCGGTGATAAAGTCGAAGGGCATCGGTAGCAGGGTGACCATACAATCCTTTGACCCCCGGACGTTGCAGGTGCTGCACAGGAGAGATCCCGGACAGACAACAGCATTGCTGGTGGAAAACAAAGATGGGTTTGCGAAAAATATCGAACGTCTTGGATTTACGCCTTCTATTTATAGCCCTGATTATCTTCTGGTGAATGCAGACCTTGTAAAAGAGGCGCATGACCATAAAGTGGAGCCTTAGCTCTTTTTTGCTTTCGGCGCTTTTATATATCCGTTGAATGAGATGGGTTGGCGGTTCGTGCTGACTACCTGGAGGGTGCCATATCCTCCGGACGAGATACTAAGGGTCATCTGCTGGACGTCCCTGTTGTCTTTGGGCTTGATCTGGACTGTCCAGCCGCTTTTTTTACCCGGGGTGGCGGTGTAATCAAAGTCTTTTGAAGTGAACTCAAGGCCTCCCTTGGTAGGGTCCAATGGCGCCTGATAGGCTCGTCCGAAATACGGGAGATAGCTGACGATGGAGCTTTTGGTCACCCGCAGGTCATAGTCCGAGGTAAGCTGCCGGGTCCGTCCGCTGAGGGGTAGGGCTGTTTGAGCGACAAAGACATAGTTTTGAGAATCCACCATATTTTTTATGGCAGTCTCTTTTGCCGACGTTTTATTGCTCTGGGCATAGGTAAGGGCCGGCAGGCTGCAAAGAGCCAGCAGCGCTGCCAGGCAAGTAGTATAAATATAAGTGTGCTTCATATAGTGAATTTAAGTAATTTTTTGGGATTTTGACCATGTATGTGTTACTTGCGCCCGGATATGAAAAAGGTCTGGTTATTTTTTGCAGGATTGGTCTTTGCTGTTTTATGGTCTTCCGCTTCCACCGCCACCAAGCTGGGGCTGGTAACTGTTCAGCCATTGGTGATCTGTATCACCCGGTTCTTTGTGGCAGGGATATTGATGCTGCTGATCGCCCATGGGATCTTGCGCAGCAGACTGCCACGGGGTAAGGAATGGGGACAGCTGGCCGTCTATGGTCTGCTGAATATCTCCATCTACCTGGGGCTTTATGTCCTGGCTATGCAACATGTGTCGCCTGGCCTGGGGGCATTGGCTGTAGCAACAAACCCCGTATTCATCAACCTCATATCCGCGCTGTTCTTCCGGCAATCGTTAAAAGCCTGCACCATCATCAGCCTTCTTCTCTGCAGCGCGGGCGTGGTGCTTGCAGCATGGCCATTGTTGCAGAACAGCTCGGCTACACCCGGGGGATTGTTGATCCTCCTGGTGAGCATGCTGGCTTATTCTGCCGGCGTCCTTTATTTTTCCCGGCGTTCCTGGAATAATCTGTCCATCATGTCTATCAATGGCTGGCAGACCTTGCTGGGGGGCGTTTTCCTCTTTCCTTTTGCTGCTGTCGCCTATCACCCCGGGCGGAACGCCTGGGACTGGCGTTCCATCGGAGCTGTGCTCTGGCTGGCCATCCCTGTATCCATCGTCGCTGTGCAGCTGTGGCTCTATCTCCTGAAGGACAATGCGGCCAGGGCTTCTTTCTGGCTTTTTCTTTGTCCTGTATCCGGCTTCCTTATTGCCAATGCCGTGATGAAGGAACCGATCGGCCTTTATACCATCGGAGGCATGGTATTGGTGATCGTGGGTCTCTATCTTGTACAAAGTAAAAAGACGTCTTAAAAAAAATTATTTGGATATTCTGGACGGTCTCACTAATTTTACCCTACTAAATTAGTAGACTAATAAATAACCGACTACCACCATAGGTTATTTAGGTTGAATAATCAGCATAAAAAAAGGCTCATGAATTTGCTCAGTTCCCCCGCTATGCACATAGGCGGGCAAAAAAAGGTGGTACGATGTAGATCCTAGGATCTTTTCTTCGACGTCTCTTCCAAAATTTTATTTCCAAAACAAACTGTATGAACAAAAGGGGTCTGCATCATTTTTTCAGGATCATCCATGTATTTATTGTTTTACTAGTCGCCGCCGGCGTGTCGAAGGCGCAGAACAACAACAATATTTCCTTACAGGGAAAGGTTTATGACGCACGTACCCGGGCCGCATTGCCCGGCGCCACGGTGCATATCATCGGGACGACGCATGAGGTCGTTACGGACAAGAACGGCGAGTTCCGATTTGTTACGGGACAAAAGCCTCCTTTCGTCCTGCTGGTGTCATTTGTAGGTTATCAGACAAAACAGGACACGGTAACAGGCACCGGCGCTGTCGCGGTGCTTTTGCAGGAAACGAGCAGTCAGCTCAACGACGTCGTGGTGGTGGGGTATGGGACGCAGACGCGGAAGAACCTCATCGGCAGCGTTGCAAAAGTAAATGCCGGGGAAACAAAACAGGTGCCTGCAGCAAGCTTTGATGCGCAGCTGCAAGGAAAGGCGGCGGGTGTCCAGGTGAACTCCCAGTCCGGCGTACCGGGAGAGGGTGTCCGTATCCGGGTGCGGGGTTCTACCTCCATCAATGCGAGCAATGATCCCCTGTATATTGTGGATGGGGTCTTTATCAACAGCAATACCCTGTCTTCCCAGAACCCTTCGGGCAACGGTGTAGCCGGGCCTGTAAACCTGGGAGAGAAGACCACTTCCCCTTTGGCGGACATCAGCTCTTCCGACATCGAAAGCATCGAGGTGCTGAAAGATGCGGAGGCAACGGCCATTTATGGTTCGCGTGGGGCCAATGGGGTAGTGATCATTACTACCAGGCGAGGCGGCTTCAACTCCCGGCGGAAGATATCGTTCAATACTTCTTACGGGTTGGCGCAGGTGCAAAAAAGCAGGTTGTGGAAGGTGACCAGCGGGCCGGAGCATGCATTGATAGCCAACGAGACCTGGATCAATTCGGGTATCGACAATCCTGCGCTCAACCAGACGGCGGCGAATGTACCTTTTCAGCGGGCGCCGAACGGCAGCTTTAACCCGGGAGCTGCCACTTACCGCGGCGATCCGTCCGACCAGGGTAGCTATTCCGACCAGCGTCTGAATACGGTGTTGCGTACAGCTCCCTTACAGAACTATGACCTTTCTTTCCAGGGAGGATCTCCCGTTACCCGTTATTACATCGGCGCCGGCTATACGGACCAGCAGGCGGTGATAAAGCCTGCCAATTTTACAAGAGCCTCTTTAAAAGCCAATCTCGATTCCAGGCTGGGAGAAAAGGTGCAGATAGGCCTGAGCAATCTTTTCTCGCGCAGCAAGCGTCTGCAATTGCGGGACGGCAATGGGCCGGACGCAGGTATTTTTCAGTCTGCCCTTCAGACGCCCAGCTATCTGCCTACGAATGATTCCAATGGCAATCCTTTGCGGTGGGCTAATTTCGACAATACGGAGGTGCTGGTGAACAATCCGGCGCAATGGACGACCAGCATCCGTTATATCGGCAATTTTTATTTCGATGCGGAGCTGTTGCCCGGGTTGAAATTCCGCAGCAGCTGGGGGCTGGACTACAACCATTATCATGAATGGGAATATTATAATTCCAAAACACAGATAGGGGCGGCTACCGCGGGGGAAGCGAAATCCAACCTGATCCAGCAGACGGGCTGGGTCAATGAGCAAACGTTGTCCTATGCCAACAGCCTGTCTGGTAAAGACAATTTTGCATTGCTCATCGGCAATACGATACAGGCTAATAATTATTATGCAAGCTATATTGCAGGAACGGGTTTTCCCAGCGATGCTTACAAGCTGATATCCTCGGCGGCCAATCGCACGGCCGCCGAGGACGCTTCGAAAAATACGCTTACTTCTTTCTTTTCACGGGTGAGCTATAATTACCAGAGCAGGTACTTTATCGAAGCTACCATCCGTGCGGACGGCTCGTCGAAGTTCGGATCCGACCACCGTTGGGGTTATTTTCCCGCAGTAGGCGCTGCCTGGCGTCCCCTCAGCAACCTGAAGCTACGCGCGAGCTTTGGCATCACGGGTAACCAGAACGGCATCAACGATTTTGCCGCCAAGGGACTCTGGACAGGATCGGCCGGCTATCCTAATACTCCTACCGGAGGCGACCAGTCGGGAACCGCGACTTTGCAGCTGGCCAATCCGGATCTCAAATGGGAAAGCACTTCACAACTGAATGCGGGGGTGGACATCGGTCTCTTCCAGGGAAGGGTGGATGTATCCGTGGACCTTTATTCCAAACGTACAAAAGACGCGCTGCTGAACCTGCCCGTGCCATCGGCCACAGGATATACGACACAGCTGTCAAATGCGGGCGAGATCAGCAATAAGGGATACGAAGTGGGTGTTACCTCCGTAAATATCCGGAATGGGAATTTCAAGTGGACTACCAGTTTCAACATATCGGGCAATTACAACAAGATCATCCGGCTGAAGACACCCATCACTTTTTACAGCCGTGACTGGCTGATAGACCAGCAGGGATATCCCATGTATTCTTTCTGGCTGTATCAGCAACTGTATGTGGACCCGCAGACGGGTAATTCCGTCTTCTGGACCGCGGATGGAAAAACCTCTTATTCGCCCACGTACAGCAAGGACATCACCCTGACCACGGCGGACCGCCGGATCATGGGGAACGCCATGCCGAAGTTCTTTGGGGGCATCACCAATAATTTCACGTATAAAGGTTTTGACCTGGGCGTATTCTTTTCCTTTCAGTACGGCAATAAGCTGATAAACTACAACCGGTTTCTCGGAGAGAAGCAGGGCCAGCCTTCCAGCGGATTTGCTGGCAGGTTTGTAACGAAGAGCCAGCTGGCCCGGTGGACTCATCCTGGTCAGATCACCAGTGTCCCCAGGGTTACCAGCGTGGGCAACAATTATCTTATCGAACAGAACAGCAGATTTCTGGAAGACGGATCTTTCCTGAGATTGAAGACCTTGTCCCTGGGCTATACGCTGCCATCGGAGCTGGCTGAAAGGCTCCGGCTGGAAAAGCTGCGGGTGTATGTGGTGGCCTCAAACCTCTGGCTGCTGACAAAATATACCGGTCCTGATCCTGAGATCAACGTAGGCAATAATCAAAACGCACCCGGTCTGGACCAGGGTACGCCTCCACAGCCGCGGAGTATTCAGGTAGGCATTAATGTAACACTCTAAAAAATCAACATGAAACGATATATATATGTTCTTTTACTCGCGGCGTCCCTTAGCTCCTGCCACAAGTTCCTGGATGTACAGCCTACCAGCGCTGTATC
>DASZVM010000997.1:0-4024 GCA_035547295.1 Puia sp.
TTGTAGAAGCCGTAAAGAACTATAAAGGATAGCCGACAGTCGTCATCCGTACAGACAGCAAACGCCGGCCCCGGGTCATCCACGATATGGCCGGGAAAGGCACGTCGATTGCACCGGTAGCCGGAAATAAATGTATATGAACAAGCAGGTATTTTATGGCATATTGATCCTCATCTGCGGATGCACCCTCAGCCGCGGATACGCCTCCGGCAGCTCGTCCGAGGCATTTGATCTTTTTATAAGACCTTTGCTCGATTTTTTAAACCAATAAGCATGAACGCAATGCTTTATAAGACCGACACGCATCCCTTCCGTGATAAATGGATCAGCTATATCCATCAGCTGCAGGATGAGATCTGCCAGGGCCTGGAAGCCATCGACGGCAAGGGCCGGTTTATCATCGACGAATGGAAAAGGGATGGCGGCGGAGGCGGTGTCACCCGCGTGATCGAGGGTGGCAATGTCTTTGAGAAGGGCGGCGTCAATACCTCCGTGGTATGGGGCAAGGTCACCGACACCATGCGGGCGCAACTAAAAATAGACGGCGCCAAATGGTTTGCCAGCGGGCTCTCGCTCGTGATCCATCCCTTGAATCCCTATGTACCCACCACGCATGCCAACTGGCGCTATTTTGAATTATATGACGAGGATGGCAATGTCACCGACAGATGGTTTGGCGGTGGCTCGGACCTTACCCCCTATTATCTTATTGAAGAGGATGCACGGCATTTTCACGGCACGCTCCGCCGTGCGATCGAGCCTTTTGGGAAAGAGAGATACCCCCTTTACAAAAAATGGTGTGATGAATATTTCGTCAACAAACATCGCGGCGATGAGATGAGAGGCATCGGTGGTGTGTTCTATGATCATCTACGGCCAAAAGACGTGGAAGAGGCAGATCGATTGCTGGCGTTCCAGCAGGCAGGAGGGAATGCCTTTCTTCCATCCTACACGCCTGTTGTCCTTCGAAGAAAAGACACCCCTTATGGAGAAAGGGAAAAAGAGTGGCAGGAGATCCGGCGGGGCCGTTATGTGGAATTCAATCTTGTGCATGACCGCGGGACCCTTTTCGGATTGAAGACCCAGGGCCGTACCGAAAGCATCCTGATGAGCCTGCCGCCAAGGGCCCGCTGGGGATATAATTATCAGCCTGCGCCAGGATCGCCCGAAGCTGAATTGCTGGATGCCTGTCTGCATCCGCGGGAATGGGCCTGACCGTCTCGAAACTTTGAAAAATAAAACGCACTATACATATGTACCTGCAAAGACGCAATCGCATTTTACGTAAAACCCCTGCCATCCGGGCGATGGTAGCCGAGACCATACTTACTCCCAACGATTTTATCGTCCCCCTCTTCATCGACGAAGGGAAGGGACAGGAGCATGAAATACCCTCCATGCCGGGCTATTTTCGCCGCAGCATCGATGGTACCGTAAAAGAGGTAAAAGAGCTATGGGGGCTTGGCATCAAAAGCGTGCTGCTCTTTATCAAGTGCCGGGATGAGCTGAAGGACAATACGGGCAAAGAGGCCTGGAACCCCGATGGACTGATGCAGGAGAGCATCCGGGCTATAAAAGACGCCGTGCCGGAAATAGTGGTGATGACAGATGTCGCCCTGGACCCTTATTCTTCCTATGGGCACGATGGTATAGTAGAGAATGGTGAGATCGTAAACGATCCTACCGTAGAGGCGTTGGTAAAAATGAGCCTCAGCCATGCGGATGCCGGGGCGGACTTTGTGGCGCCCAGCGATATGATGGACGGACGTATCGGCGCCATCCGCCAGGCGCTGGAAGAGCATGGCCATACAGGGACGGGTATCATGGCCTACAGCGCTAAATATGCTTCCTGTTTTTATGGTCCATTCCGGGATGCCCTGGATTCCGCCCCGGGTTTTGGAGATAAAAAGACCTACCAGATGGATTATGCCAACAGGCTGGAAGCCGTCAAAGAAGCGCAGATGGATGTGGAAGAAGGCGCCGACATCGTCATGGTCAAACCTGCCCTGCCCTACCTGGATATCATCCGGGAAGTAAAGAATGTCGTTGAAGTGCCTGTCAGCGCCTATAATATCAGCGGCGAGTATGCGATGATCAAGGCCGCGGCCAAAATGGGATGGGTCAATGAGGAAAAAGCTGTTTTGGAAACCCTTACCTCCATCAAAAGGGCTGGGGCCGACCTTATCGCCACTTATTTTGCAAAAGATGCAGCCAGGCTTTTAAATCATTAAAATGTATGTTCATTATCGAATTGACCTATAAGGTCTCCAATGAGGAGATAGATAAATTCATCGGTGCGCACAGGTCCTTCCTGGACAAGTATTATGCAGCCGGGGTTTTCATTGCATCCGGAGCACAGGTTCCCAGAAAGGGCGGGATCATCCTGGCCAATGCCCCTTCCAGGGAAGCCATCCAATCCATCATCGGCGAAGATCCGTTCTTTATCAACGGGCTTTCCGACTACCGGGTCGTTGAATTCAATGCAACAAAGAAAGCGGCCAACATTGATGCGCACAATTGGACTTAACAAGATCTGGTCCAATCGTGCCAATATCCAACACGATCTCATTGCTTGATTATATTTGCACAAACGCAGCATATGTACGAAAAGAGCCAGCAACTTTTTGAAAGAGCCCAGCAAAGCATTCCCGGCGGCGTCAACTCTCCCGTCCGTGCCTTCCGCAGCGTAGGCGGCACGCCGTTGTTCATCCAAAAGGCCGAAGGGCCTTATCTCTATGATGTGGACGGGCGTCGTTACATCGACTATATCGCTTCCTGGGGGCCCATGATTCTGGGTCATGCCTGGCAGCCTGCGGTAAAGGCCATCCAGGAATATGCCGCATATTCCACGTCCTATGGAGCGCCCACGCAGCTGGAGGTAGAGATGGCCGAGCTGATCATCAGCATGGTGCCTAATGTAGACCTCATACGCATGGTGAGCAGCGGCACCGAGGCCTGTATGAGCGCTATCCGGCTGGCAAGAGGATATACCGGTCGTAACAAGATCATCAAATTCGAAGGCCATTATCATGGTCACGCCGACCCCTTTCTTGTAAAAGCGGGCAGCGGCGTAGCTACATTCAATATACAGACCGTTCCCGGCGTAACGCCCGGAGTAGCGCAGGACACGCTGACAGCGGCTTACAATGACCTGGAGGCCGTAAAAAAGATCGCGGCCGCCCATAAGGGAGAGATCGCCGCTATCATCGTAGAGCCCGTGGCAGGAAATATGGGATGTATCCTGCCCAGGCCCGGGTTCCTGGAAGGTTTGCGAAGTCTCTCCGATGTGGAAGGGATCATACTGATCCTGGATGAAGTGATGACCGGCTTCCGCCTGGCTGCCGGCGGTGCACAGGAAAGGTTGGGTATCCGCGCAGACCTGCTTACCTATGGCAAGGTCATCGGGGGCGGTATGCCCGTAGGCGCCTTTGGAGGGAGACGGGAGATCATGCAGCAGGTAGCTCCGCTGGGGAATGTTTACCAGGCGGGTACACTGAGCGGTAATCCCATTGCCATGATCGCCGGATATACGATGCTGAAGGAGTTAAAGAATGATCCATCCATATACAAAGAGCTGGAAGAAAAGACCGTCTATCTCAGGGACGGACTTGATAAAGTGCTGAAAGCCTGGGGGCAGCCGTATCAGATCAACCAGTTGGGATCCATGATCAGCGTACATTTCAGCGAGCATCCCGTCACCGATTTTGCTTCCGCCTCAGCTGCGAATAACCAGCGGTTCAAGGTATTTTTCCATGCCTTGCTGAAAAGGGGGGTATATCTGCCGCCATCTGCCTTTGAGAGCTGGTTCCTCAATAATGCGTTGCAAAAGAAAGATTTAGACGATACTATTGCAGCTGTTGAAGCAAGCCTTAAAGAATTGATTTAAACTTTAAAGTACATAAATAAAGATTTAATTGGCCTATTTAAACTTTTTCGTACATTTACTAAGAAATTTAGTTTTTGTAGGAGCGAGAGAGAGGAGGTGTCGCAATTTTTAAAGGACTTCATCACCAACTCAAAAATT
>DASZVM010000998.1:0-3564 GCA_035547295.1 Puia sp.
TCCTTGATAAATACCACGTTGAAAAGGTCCAGCGTCAGTAAAGAATAATATGCCCTCATGGCCCTTGCTTCCGCCAGGAACAGAGGAGCGCTGGCATCCTTATTCGTCTTCAGCGCGGTAATGGCAGTGACAGACCTGGACAAGCCTGTCACGATGGAGGTCCAGGTACCCTGAACGTTTGGGTCGGTACTTACCGTCTCATGCCTGTGCATCGTAACATAGATCCCGTTGTCCCCCCAATCCGTACCGCCTCTGTAGGGCAGGATCGCTTCGTCGGTGGAGATCTCCTGCAAAGCGAAATACCTGGTATGCTGAAAGATATCCGGCAGGACATTGTATACAGGTGCAATAAGGCCTTCCGCCAACTGCTTGTCCGTAAGCCCTGTAACAGAAGATTCATCCAGGACCTTTTCATTTAATTTTGTACAGCCGAACATGGTAAGACCTGCAAAACAGAGAATATATTTAAATGCTTTCTTTATCATTTTCTGATCTTTTTAGAATGATACATTAATACCAAAAAGGAAGGTCCTTGCTTTGGGATAGCTGTTATAATCGATGCCATAGGAGGAAACGCCGTCATCGCTCCTGTCGGTATTGACATCGGGATCATATCCGTCATATTTTGTAACGACGAACAGATTTTGCCCTGTTACAGATACCCGGATGGACTTGGCCCATTTGTCGATGCCCAGCCCGTTGGTATTGATGTCATAGGCCAGGGAAAGGTTATTCAGGCGAAGATAGCTGCCGCTCTTCAGGTACCTGCTGCTGACACGGGCGTCGTTATTGATACTTTCCTTTGGATCGGCGGCAGCGGCAGGTGTTGTGTTTACGCTCTTGGCCAGCCTCGCTTTATAAAAATTGGTATTGGCGGTATTATCGTAAAGCTTATTGCCGGATATACCGTTGAAGTTTGCCTGGAGACTGAATCCTTTGAAACCAAAGCTGCCATAAAATCCATATAGAAGATTCGGCAGCGCTGTCCCCAGCACCTGTCTGTCCTTGTCGGTAATAGCATTGTCCTTATCGACGTCTTCATACTTGCTCAGGCTGTCATTGCCGATGCCGGTATATTTAAGCAGATAGAATGATCCGATGGGATGACCGTTGACATATCCGTTGATAGTGGCCGAAGTCAGCCCTGATCCTTGTGCAGACCCCGTCGTGATGACTGTATAAGGAGAATGTTTTACATTATTCCGGATGCTGGTGATATTACCTCCTATCGAGAAGTTCATATCCCTGTTGATCTTTTTGGAATAGTTCAATTCTACTTCCAGACCGTTGTTGTCGACGGTCATGTCTTTTATATTGCTCCAGTATTCCTGTGCGGGTTGTACCGGGTCGGCAGGATATCCCTTCAGGAGGATATGGCTGGAATTCTTCCTGAAATAATCGATGGTTCCTGTCAACGCGCCCTGGAACAAGCCGAATTCCAGTCCTATGTCCGTTTGGTTGGACACCTCCCATTGAAGGTCCGGATTGGCCGGTCTCACATAGGTATAGCTGGCCGGGTAGTTCCCCGAGGCGTACAGGGGATAAGTGCCTCCGGATGCTGTAAACAAAGGCTGTGTCTTTTTGGCGGGTATTTCCTGGTTACCCGTTCTGCCCCACCCTGCTCTCAGCTTTAAATTGCTGAGGAACGTGGCATCTTTCATAAAATCCTCTTCCGTGATGATCCATCCCAGGGAGAAGGATGGGAAATAACCGTATTTGTTATTGCTGCCGAACTTGGTGGATCCGTCAGCCCTGAAATTCACCGTAGCCAGGTATTTATTGGCATACTGATAGGTCACCCGTCCGAAGTACGACTGCTGCTCATTGATGACCGCGGTCCCCTTGACGCTGTTGTTGGTTGAATTCGCCTGTTGGCCCGTGCTGGGGTCATAGATGGGTTGAATATTACCTACCGGATAGTTTACGGTAAGATAGTCCCTTGTCTGTATAAAGAACTTCTGGTAGGAATAGCCGCCCAGTACGGACAAGTTATGTTCTCCCTTTACGAATGAATAGGTCAGATAATTCTCTATCAGCGTATTCCTGTTGGTAGTATACACCGTTTCCAGGCTGCCGAGCCTGGCAGGGTTTGCGCTGGCCAGGCTCTGATAATTCCTGGTGCCTGTCGAATTATCGATGCCAAAGTTGAGCTTGTACACCAGGCCCTTTATGATCTTGAAAGAGGGCGACAGACTACCTATAAATCGGTTGATGGTGGCCTCGTCCCTATCCAGGTTGAAATAGATCAGGGGGTTGCTGATGTTCAGGTATACGGCAGGCTTACCCGAAGCATCATATGCAGGATAGGTGGGATTATTGGTCAAAGCCTCGCCGATGCCAAACGGTGGACGCACATTCTTCGTACCCGAATAGTTCAGGGCGGCGTCGATGATCAGCCTGTCGTCGAGGAATTTCTGGGTCGCGTTAAACCGTCCGGTATACCTGTCCAACGCATTCTTTTTGATGATGCCTTCCTGTTTTTGGGCGCTGAAAGAGGCATAATAGGTCAGCTTGTCCGAGCCGCCGCTGAGCCCCATATTATAATTCTGCGTAAGGGCAGTCCTCGTTACAAGCTTTTGCCAGTTCGTATTGCCACCCTTATCGTCCAGCGTACCACCGATCGCGGGAACGATCTTCCTGAACTCATCGGCTGAAAAAACGGGAAGCGCCCTGGCCATTTTTGAAACACCCAGATTAGCGGAAAGTGTAAGCGTAGAGACCCCTGCCCTGCCTTTTTTAGTCGTGATGATGATGACACCGTTGGCCCCGCGGGAACCATAGATCGCCGTAGCGGATGCATCTTTTAATACGTCCATAGATACGATGTCCGCCGGATTGATGAAGTTCATCGGATCTCCTCCTCCTGTAGTAGAGTTATCCAGCGGTAACCCGTCCACCACAAATAGAGGAGTATTGCCGGTACGTATCCCGCCCGGCCCTCTTATGGAAATACCCAGGGATGCACCAGGCTCACCGCTGGCGGAAGTGACATTCACACCGGCGGCCTTGCCCTGGATCAGCTGCTGTGGAGAAGTGACCACCCCACGGTTGAAATCCTCGGTCTTTAGTGATTTTACGGCTCCGGTGACATCTCTTTTCGTTTGCGTGCCATATCCCATGACCACCACATTGGTGAGCTCTGCGGAAGCCGGTTGCAGCATAACATCGATCTGCGTCCTGCCGTTTACCTGAACTTCACGGGCGGTGAAGCCGACATATGATACGACAAGTGTTGCATTGCCGTCAGGGACAGATATGCTAAAATTGCCGTCTTTGTCTGTAGTCACCGACTGACGGCTGCCTTTGACAGCAACGGTAGCCCCTGCAAGCGCCGTGCCGTCAGACTGGCTGATCTTACCCGAGATCCTGATCACTGACTGAAAGGAGGAAAATCCGGATTTGAATTTTTCCGTACCTGTAAACCCATAAGCTGAATGAAAAGTAAAAAGAGGGGTCAAAATAAGCCAAAAGGCTGCTAGTGTCACGAATTTTCGTTCTGACATGGTGTTTTGGTTTGTTAGATCAATTAGGTTAACGGTCGCAAATATATTTAGTGTACCCGAT
>DASZVM010000999.1:0-6611 GCA_035547295.1 Puia sp.
CGCACCGGTAGTAGCAAAGGGAAAGGATTCAGTGCCGTCGCTTTCGGCACTTGGCAACCCGCACTGGAAGAAGTGGAAGATGCAGACCGTGGTGGGCGGCGGCCCGGTGCTGGTGTATGACGGAAAGGTCAGGGTGACTAACAATGAAGAAGGGATGTTTATACATGGAGAAAAAGATATCCATCCCCGTAGCGCTATCGGGTATACAAAGGACGGACGCGTCATCGTGCTGGCAGTACAGGGGCGTACACCGGGTGTGGCTACAGGTGTGACACTGGCCGAAGAGGCAAAGGTATTGCTGGACCTGGGTTGCTACGAAGCCTTGAATCTGGACGGAGGAGGCAGCAGCTGCATGCTGGTGAATGGAAAGGAGACTATCCACCCATCGGATAAGACCGGCGAACGGCCGGTGCCTTCGGTATTTTTAATTAAGAAGAAAGCTTAGCTTTTTCCAAGCCATGGAGAGCTGGCAGCTGCCGGCGGATCAGCGCCCTGTCGTCTGCATTCAACTGGCTTAACAGCACCGGCGTATCCTGTGGCCGTGTACCTTTTTGATTTATCTCACCGAGCAGGCTCCATTTACGCGTAAGGGTATCCGGCTCCTTTGCAGGGACGTCATAACGAGTGAAATCGATAACCTTTTCCGGTGTCTGCTCACGCCAGTTGCGTAACAGCGCCAGCCGGAAATCCTTGTTCATAAACCAGCGGATCTCTTTGTCTGCATCCGATCCGCCGATGCCCGACCCTCTTTCGGTAAATCGGTAGTTGAAATCATTGGATGTGAAATGTTTTCTCCAGATCAGACCGAATTCACCCTGGGTGATCACGCGGGTAGCCGGCCAGCGGGTCCTGATGGCGTTCAGCCAATCCCTGAGCCCTGAAACATCGATAGGCAGGCTCAGTTCCCAGCAGTTGGTTACCCATGCAAAACCATTCAGCTGGTATCCGCTGTCGAAGTGTATGGCGGTACTGTGCATCATCTCCCTGAGGCCGGTGCTTGCACCGAATGCCCCAATGGTCTCTATCGGTCCTACACCCATCCTGCTGTTGAAATGCTCGGCAAAGCCGTTTCTTCTCGCTGCCAGGAAATCCACCGTCCAGCCGTCCAGGTTGACACAGTCGATAAAATCCGCTTTGCTCCGGGCAGGTTTACAAAAGTGTTCTTTGGAAGGATAATAAGGGTAGCATACGGAGCCATCCCCATCCTGGTTGTCGATAGAGAACTGGCTCCAGATATTGCCCTGGCACACGTGGATGTTCTCCTTTTCTGCCAGGTACTGCAGGTTCTTTGCAGCCAGGAATCCTGCAACCACGCTTTTAGGACGATAGCCGTTGCCCACTATTCCCGATGCCAGGGCCAGACCATCGTGCAGGTCCCTGTTCACCTGCTCCACCGAATTATAGGCATTGGCGAAATAGGCTCCCGGTATGAAAGTAACGTCGTCGCCATAGCGTTGATGATACTCCCTGACCTGTTGCCGTATCCGCACATAATTATCAGACGTATCGTTCAATGCCAGCCAGCTGAACGCCCATGTCATTTTTGCCCCGGGGAAACCTGATTCCACTGCCTCACGGAAGGCCCTCAATCGATCCGGCGTGTGCATATCCCTTTCATCCACCCCAACATTTCTATCCCTCGAAACCTCTATCTGGTTGACACGGATGACGCAGTTGAAGGTCAGGAACCGGTTGCCCATCAGACCGCCGGCCCCGGGCACGGGTATGGAAGATAGTGCGCGGCCAGGTGTTCCCGCGAGCGTACCCGCAGCAAGTGCGGAAGATATACGTAGAAAGTCCTTTCTGGATAGATGCATATCGATAAAGCAGGCAACTTACCACCTCTTTTTCATTTAACTTCCCTGTACCGTCCTGACCTTTGCAAGGGCATTCATTGCCCCCACTGTCCGCTAAGCGTTACATCCATGTCCGCGCTTTGCACTTCCATCTCTAAAGGAAAACTGATCTTATACTTGTCCATATTCATTTTACAGGAGCCGATCAAGCCTGTCGAATCCTCCCATAGCTGGACATAGCAGGGGTGCTTGTATAGCTTTAGCTTAAAACCCGGAGTTACCGAAACTACAGGCAGCGGAAGGTTGGCGGGATACCCCGGGGTAATCCCTAAGATATGTTGCGAATCCGAGCCGTCCAGGAAACGGATATGGGGGCCATTCGCGAAAATAGAGCCTCCTGCCTGTTACAAACGTCTCAGCACCTCTCTCGTCGCGCTTATCAGGTCTGTAGTGCCGGGGCGGCAATTACGTAACAGGATGACCGCGCTACCCGTGTTAGGGTCGATGGAAAGCTGCGAAGTATAGCCGGGGTCAGAGCCGTCATGCCCGATCATCGTCAGCATATTGTCACGCATGATCATGATCCCCATGCCATAGCTCCTGCTTCCGGAGGGAATCTCAAGCATTTTGCGAATGCTGGCGGCCTTGATCAGCGTACCGTTCATGAATGCTATCTCAAACCTGGCCAGGTCGGCAGGTGTCGACCAGATACCGCCATTGGGCACTCTGTAGCCCATACCGTCTACCTGCCGCAACGCCGTCTGTGTATTGATGATCCCCCCGCGATGTTCGATACCCAGGGCCAGATGGCCCCGCTTGTCACCGGGCACAGCGAAAAAGCTATTGCTCATGTTCAGCGGGGCGAAGATACGCTCCTGGACCAACTGGACATAGGGCTTGCCGGCCGCACGTTCCAACGCCAGGCCAAGGATGGCAAAACCGACGTTCGAATATGAAAATTGCTCACCGGGGCTGCCATGAAAGAATGCATGAGGGATAAGGGCCAGCACTTTTTCTTCCCATTTATCGACGGGACCGATGTTCACATCCGGCACACCCTGTGGCTCCCGATCGAGCCCAGAGGTATGGGAAGCCAGCTGTCTCAGGGTAAAACGCATCTGCCTATTATACCCGGGCAAAAGTTTAACCTCTGGAACATAGGTTTCCGCAAGGTCATCCAGCTTGACCCTTCCTTCTTCCACCAATTGCATGAACAAAGTAACAGTAAACATTTTGGTGATAGAGCAGACCCTGTAGATGGTGCCGGTGTCTGCTGGAATATCCTTGTCGGAGCTTGCATAGCCGTAGGCGTTGGCCCAGATGAGCCGTCCTTTGTCCACTACAGCGGCCGACACGCTGCCATGAAGATTGTCTTTTTTTAGGTCTTCGGTCAATTCTTTCTGGAGATCGGAGATGGCTTTCGTCTGTTTGGAGCTCGGTTGTGCCTGGCACAGCTGGCAGGAAAAGATAAGCGGGTATAGGAAAAGGTAGATGCGCATCATCGTTGGGTGTTGGGTGCTTAAACTTACGATTAATTAGTTATTTTCAATAAAAACTATCCGGATCAATTTATGAATTACCTACATATGGACGCGGCACGTCGATCAAACAGCAGGTAATTCGGGATGGAATATACTCCTTGGATGGCCCCGATTAGCTTCGGATCTTGCCTGTTCCCGCATCCAATCGAGATCTGGTACCATCCCAACTTATTGCCTCGATTACACCTGATTCCAGTTTAAAGTTTTCCTGACCTGTGGGCGTGGTAAAAATGTCTGGGCCCGAAAATTTCCAAATCACCTTACCGTCTTCGTTTAATCTTGATATTTCCAATTCACCATGTACTATATAACTATCCTCAAACTTATAAATCTCAAAACATACAGCCGGATCTGCCTTCGTCGTCCATAGGAGATCCAGCCCGGGAATAGTCAGGCAAAAGATATTATTACCACAGCACACAAGCAGGCAGCCATTGTTCAGAATTGAACAGTTTGGATGTATCCCCGTAGATCCTCCCGAGGAACACACGCAGGCAGAGTTTATAATTACACCATCTTTGAGAACAAATATTCCATGCTTTGTGAGGTTATGGTAGTCGTTAGAAGGTTCGTTAGAATAAAACTTTCCATACGAAATAATATTATCTGAAGACCCTGGATTATAGGGCGGATCATTAATCAGGCCAATCGAGTAGTCGTATGTCTCTCCGATAATTGTTAATGAATCTATATAACCCATAAACGTTCACTTTAACAATGTAAATAACATGGCATCAGTTTTTCTCTGGGACTTCGCTATGTAAAAGTATTTATATTCAATCATTTAACTATTTTAAAAGGGACATCTGATTACTCAAATATATAACTTAAAAATCAGATCTTCATCCGATTGTCCCGCATCATCCCACTAATGAACTTTGGGGTTATGAATAAAGCATTATTCTTTCTTATGCTCCTTTTTTCTTTCCTGTTGTCGAATGCGCAGCTGACTCCCGAACAACAAAAGAAGATGCAGGAAGCACAACAAAAACTGAAGCAGCTGCAAAACAACCCGGAGGTCCAGAAAGTGCAGCAACAGATAAATAAAATAAAAACAGACACCTCGATTGCCGCCAGATTACAACAAGCCGGCGACAGTCTTAAAAACCATCCCGAAGCAGGAAACATTACAGTTCCCAACCTGAATACCATGAATGTGGGTATGCCGAATATGGATTCATTGAATGCCTCTATATCTCTCCGGATGAAGAATGCACAAAACAATATGGCTGCGCTGCAGAAGCTCAAGGAGCAATATGTGCCAAAAGCCGACCCATCGCATCATGCAGAAGCGTTGGCAAAACTTCAAAAGGCAGCCGTAATTGCATTCACGCATGCTACACTGAACAATGTATCGCCAAAATTGGATATTATTTTAAAAAGCAATCTCGATAAAGTGGTGAAGGATAGCACCCTTAATGCATCCGGTACAGGCTTATTCTATCTTTCCCTCGACCTTTCGCCCAAAGAGGCATCGGCCTATTTGATCTGTAAGGGAATATTGCTTCATTCGGGAGACCCATATGCCATAAATGCACTGGGTGTTTATTGCAGATCCGTGAACGACGTTGAAAACGCATTAAAACTATTTTTTTATGCCGATGGCCTGTTGCCTGACTCGGCTAAATCTCCTTATATATACGCCAATATAGGTTGGGCGTCCCTCTATTATGGAGATTTTAGCGCAGCACAAAAATATTTCGATAAATCTCTGGCCATCAGCAGCGCATTCAAACCCGCATTGGAAGGGAACGCGATGGTCGCTTATGCCAAAGGGGACATCAAAGGATTATTTCAATGTCTTGCCAGGGAATTATTAGCCATGACAAAATATGCCGGCGGTGAAGCAGGCGGCAATACAAGCCAAAAGGGGTCGGATGACGGCCCGTCTGAATCTTTCGCCGACATTGCGGCATCGGAAAATATACAAAGCGTAAAAGACCTGGAACAGCAGCCCGATCCGACGCAGGATAAAAGCTTTGATAACTTTTCCGATGAGGAGCCCGACAACGGAGCTTCTGACGGCGGCGAGGATGTAAGTTTCGAGCCGGAAAGCAAGCCCATTTTTTCCGTAGCTCCCAAAACGCTGCCACAGGCAAAAGCTGCTGCTGCAAAATTTGTACAAAAAGCAATTAGCATCATGCAGCCTTTCGTTCAGGGCCTTATTCAACAGATGTCGGGATTAAAGCCTTTGGCCGCCACTACAACAATAGATAACAACGGTACTGTCACTGTATCCAAAAGTTACAGGAAATGGGTTGATATTGCTGCCGAAGTGCACAGGCTTTTTGATAGAAGGATCTATTGGTACAGGAAAAAATACCTTGATAAATATGCTCCTTTCCCGAAGCAATGGCAGGTGGCAATGACGGATAAGGTCAATCAGTTTATGAAAGACATCGAATCCTGCGGCATCCAATATAAATGCGAGGGCATGAAAGATCCTGCTCTCGGCAGATGTTTACAGCAACGTGAAAAATGTATAAACGAGGCAAAATGCAAGTGGCTTCCTGTTTTATATGGCGAATGCAATTCCGATATAGAGTCGGCTGCCCGGATCTGGAACGACTATTGGGATAATATTTCCAAAACCATTCAATGGTATATAAATGCTACCAATCCGTTGTTCAAAAGAGTACATGATGCAGGTTGGAACAGCTATCTGAACTATGAACGGACCATTTACATAAAAAGAACCGTATTGACCGCATACTCCGATTGGGCAAGTGAAGTGCTTATTATTCCCATCGACCCTTTTGCAGGAGAAGATCCACCCTCTTGTCCTGTTGAAATTGCCGGTATTAACCCGCCTGATCCTTTTTCAAAGAAACCGAAACATCTTAAGGAATTTGTCGACGACCGATTTTGTGAAACATGGTCTTCCCCTTTGGGGATTGAAACGGACAACTGTCATTACACCAAATGGAAAGTACCGTTTATCGGTCTTACCCACACCGAAAATACAGACCAGGCTTATGCCCAAAAGCAAGGATACACCAGTAGCTGGGGGTTTGATGGGAAAGTGGACATACCGTTGGGTGAGATTGCAAAAGTGTCTATCGGCAGCGGAAAAGAATGGAAATATGATGAGGACGGTAAGCTCGTGGGTACAAGCGTAACAAAAACAACAGGAGCGAGCATCGGCGCCAAAGGCGATCTCGTATCGGCGGGGGTGGGAGGGAAATATACGACTGTGAGCAACTATGATGCTAACGGCAACCCCACCGGAAGCAGTGCAACCTACATGGCGAACGGGTCCTTAGGTTTGGGGGGA
>DASZVM010001000.1:0-5175 GCA_035547295.1 Puia sp.
GCCGCTTTGTATGAGCATGACCTGGCTGCAGGCGACCCATTGGAGCCGGAGATCTCATCCATGATGCGCCGGCGCATCGCTGAAGGGACAGGGGTGGAGATGGGCCACACCAGGGTGCTCCGTCGATTCCGGTGGGTGGCCGCAGCTGCCATTCTGCTTTTGCTGACAGGCGGGGTTTGGTTCCTCGCAGATAGACGGAAAGATGCTCCTGTGTTCGCCGGTAAAGCTGCCGCACCCATACACGATGCGGCCCCCGGTGGTAATAAGGCGCTGCTGACCATGGCCGACGGCCGTGTCATCGGGCTGGACAGCGCCGCCAACGGACAGCTGGCTTTGCAGGGGAATATAAGGGTACTGAAGCTGGACAGCGGGCTGCTGGCATACGAAGTAGCTGCAAGCCACAAGCTGCAAGCTGCAAGCCGGCTGGAATACAACACCATCACCACGCCCCGGGGAGGTCAATACCAGGTAGTGCTGCCGGACGGTACCCGTGTGTGGTTGAACGCAGCTTCCAGCCTGCAATTCCCCACGTCCTTTACGGGGAAGGACAGGACTGTCACGTTGAAAGGGGAAGCCTATTTCGAAGTGGCCGGAAAGGCCGCTCAACCTTTTTATGTAAAAATGCCAAACGATGCGGCCATCGAAGTGCTTGGCACCCGTTTCAATGTCAATGCCTATGAGGACGAGCCGGCAGCCCGGGCCACGCTCCTGGAAGGCGCCATTCGCATCCGGAAGAGCGATCATGCCAGCGTGCTGAAGCCGGGACAACAGGCCATTATGGACAATGGCGGTGATGCCATCCGGGTCAGCGATGACGCCGACATGGACGAGGCGGTGGCCTGGAAGAACGGGATGTTCATTTTCAACAGCCTGCCGCTGGGATCCATCATGCGGCAAATGGAGAGATGGTATGATGTGGAGGTAAGCTACCGGGGCAATGTGAAAGGCATTTCCTTTAACGGTCAGATATCCCGTTACAGCCAGGCTTCCCAGATGCTGGATATGCTGGCGACGACGGGCGAAGTACACTTTATCATGGAAAATAAAAAGGTCATCGTAACCCCTTGACAAACTAACGGGTGATAAAAACAAAACCGCCCCGGATGACGGCCGGAGCGGGGTATCCTGTAACAGCAGGACAGGTTTGAGTCGCCCGATAATCATCTTGTGACGGACTATTATTGTTTAACGCAAACCAAAACAAAGTTATGCATTTTAAGGTTGCCAGGTCCCGTATTGCCGGGACCTTACCGGAACTGTTCATTCTGCTCCGTATTATGAGAATTACCGCATTCATTCTGCTTATCACCTGTCTCCAGGTCAGCGCAAAGGGCCTGGCCCAGGAGCGTATCAGCCTGTCGGAGACCAACACGCCCATCGACCGGCTGTTCAAAGAGATCCGCCGGCAGACCCATTACCAGTTCCTTTACACTGACCGCCAGTTGCAGTCGGCCAAAAAGGTTACGATCCACGTACGGGATGCCGGGCTGAAGGAAGTGCTGGACCTTTGTTTTAAGGATCAGCCTTTTTCCTATGAGATCAAGGACCGGACGATCATCGTTTCCACGCTGAAAGAACGCACTCTGCCTTTATTGCCGGCCAGCCCTGTCACTGATACTGTGCCGGCGCAGATAGGTGTGACGGGAAGGGTCGTGAACGAGAAAGGCGAACCCCTGGAAGGCGTGACGGTAGCCGTTAAGGGCGTCCATAGCGGGACCATTACGAATGAAAAGGGTATTTTCTACCTGAGCAAGGTTTCTCCGGGGGTGACCCTGGTGCTCTCCGGTGTTTCTGTATCCACAGCCGAAGTCGAGGTGTCGGGAAGAAGGATACTGGATGTGACGCTGAGGACAAAGGCCAACAGCCTGGACGAGACAGTGGTCATTGCCTATGGCACTACTACCAAACGGTTCAACACAGGGGATGTCAGCACCGTAAAGGCCGAGGATATTGCAAAGAACCCCGTGACAGACCCGCTGGCAGCGCTGCAGGGTAGGGTATCGGGTGCATTCATAACGGCATCCAACGGCCTGCCGGGTTCCTCCTTTCATGTGGAGCTAAGGGGACGGAACTCTATCGAACATGGCAGCGATCCGCTGTATATCGTGGACGGAGTACCCTATTATTCCGATCCGCTGGACCAGTTCAGCAGCGCCAATGGTATGCAAAGTCCCCTTTCTCTTATCAATCCCGAAGACATCGAGCGCATCGATCTCCTGAAAGACGCCGATGCAACGTCTATCTACGGTTCCAGGGGAGGTAATGGTGTTATCCTTATTACCACGAAGAAAGGAAAGGCGGGGAAGACCAACTTCAATTTCAATGTTTACACGGGCGGCAGCCGTGTGGTCAATATGCTGGATATGCTCAATACAGATCAGTATCTCCAGATGCGGAAGGATGCCTTTGCACATGATGGGAAAACGCCGGATGCCGATAACGCTCCGGACCTGGTCACCTGGGATCCGCACCAGAATACCAACTGGCAGAAGTTCATGATCGGGCATACTGCGAAGGTTACGCAGGCAACAGGCTCCATATCCGGGGGCAATCAGCAGACGAAGTTCCTGCTCAGCGCCACCTATCGGGACGAGACCACGGTGCTGGCGCATGACCCGGGTTACCAGCGGGGCTCCGTCCATCTGAACGTAGACCATAGCTCGAAGGACGAGAAGTTCAATATCTCCGCTTCCGTGAGCTTTGCCAGCGACAAAAATAATTCGCTTGCAACGGATGTCACGCAGTACTATAACCTCGCTCCCAATTACCCGTTGTATGATACTGCCGGCAGTCTTTACTGGTTCAGCTTTATCCAGAATCCCCAGGCTTACTTCCTGCGCAAGTCTGTCAATCGTACTACCAACCTGGTGGCCAGTTCGACTATCCGGTATACGATATTGCCGGGCCTCAATCTGAAAGCCGCCCTGGGATATAACCAATCCAATATGGACCAGGAGCAACTGTATCCCGACAAGACCTTCAATCCCACGACCAGTCCCGGCAGCATGAGCTATTTCGGCAGCAGCCAGGTGCATTCCTATTCCATCGAACCACAGGCCGAATATACCAGGCAGATCGGTGATGGGAGACTGCAATTGCTGGCTGGCGGCTCCTGGCAGCAAAGCATCAGGGAAGGTCGTTATCTGCAGGCTTCGGGCTTTTCCAGCGATGCGTTGATGGAAGATATCTATTCCGCTACTTCTGTGATAGCACAGCCCAGCACGTATACTTTTTACCGGTATACATCCGTTTTTGGACGGGCCAACTATATCCTCAGCGACAAGTATATCCTGAATGCTTCCTTCCGGAGGGATGGTTCCACCCGTTTTGGACCCGGCCATCGTTTTGGCAACTTTGGAGCCATCGGCGCAGGATGGATCTTTTCGAAAGAATCTTTCGTGCCGGCGGGATCTTTCCTGAGCTATGGCAAGCTGCGGGCCAGCTATGGTACTTCCGGCAACGACCAGGTGGGAGATTATTCTTATCTCGATAGCTGGACGTCTGCCAGTTTCCCCTATGACGGCATCAGCGGTCTGTCACCTGCCCGTATCCCCAATCCGGATTACCGGTGGGAGATGAACCATAAGCTGGAGTTTGGACTCGACCTGGGCTTTCTAAAAGACAGGGTATTGCTGACTGCAGGATTCTACCGTAATTTTTCCAACAACCAGCTGCTGCAATATATGCTTTCACCGCAGGCAGGCTTTCCTTCCATTACCGCTAATTTCCCCGCCTCGGTACTGAATAGGGGATGGGAGTTCGAGCTGAACACCCGCAACATCGAGCACAGGGATTTTTCCTGGAAGACCTCCTTTAATATCACACTGCCCGTAAACCAGCTGCAGAAATATCCTAACCTTGAGAACTCTTCCTATTCCGATGTCTACGTGGTGGGTAAATCCCTCAGCATCGTAAAAGGATTCAAATTCACCGGCGTAGACCCCACTACGGGTGTGCCGCAGTTCCTGGATGTCAACAAGGATGACGCCATTTCCGACCCCGACGACTACGTGGTCATGGGCAAGACACTGCCCGACTTTTATGGCGGCCTGGGCAACAGTATCACCTATAAGCATTGGTCGCTGGACTTCCTGTTCCAATTTGTAAAACAGGAAGGGCCGACGGTCAATTACGGATATCTTTCCAGCTCCTATGGCACGATGAACAATAAGGACCTGACTGCATTGGACCGCTGGCGGCAGAGCGGCGATATTACCTATGTGCCCGCGGCCAGCCTTACTTCGGGTAATCCCGTCTATAATGCTTACCAGAATCAATACCGGCTGTCTTCCGCTGCCTGGGGAGATGCCTCCTATATCCGGCTGAAGAACGTAGCCCTGAACTATGATCTTTCCCCATATGTCCGGAAATGGGGTTTGTCGGGATTGAGCGTATATGCGCTTGCGCAGAACCTGGTGACCATTACCCATTACAGAGGGTTCGATCCCGAGACGCAGGGTACCGTCGTGCCACCGTTGAAGACGATCACGGCAGGCGTTAAACTTTCTTTTTAATCAGCGATAACTTATTTCACATGAATTACATCCGACTTTTTATCATATGCTTTTTCCTGCTGGCGTCCTCGTCCTGCCGGAAATATGTGGATACGCCCATACCCAAGAACGAGCTGGTATCGGCCCTGGTGTTCACGGACGATAAGACAGCGACAGCTTCCGTCGTGGGCGTCTACAGCGACATGAATGCCTTCAACTACCAGTTCTCCAACGTGCTGATGAACTTCCTCACGGCCATGTCCGCGGATGAGCTGTACTATTACACTACCTATGCAGCATTCGACGTTTTCCGGAACAATGCCCTTCTGCCCAGTAGCCAGTATGTCTCCATCATGTGGTCCGGACCTTATTCCTATATCTATCATGCGAATGCCTGTCTCGAAGGATTGGAAGGAGCCACCGGTCTTACGCCGGCTGTGAAGTCGCAGCTACAGGGTGAAATGCTCTTTCTCCGGGCCTTTATGTATTTCTACCTGGTCAATCTATATGGCGATGTACCGCTGATCACCTCCACCGACTGGCAGGTGAATACCAATAAACCACGCGATCCGCAGGATGCAGTGTATGATCAGATCATGAAGGACCTGCAGCAGGCGCAGTCGCTTCTCGGCGATGATTATCCTTCCAGCGAACGTATCAGACCCAACAAGGCCGTCGCTAT
>DASZVM010001001.1:0-12346 GCA_035547295.1 Puia sp.
GCTGGAACACGATGACAACCCCGATGATCAGGGCCACCGAACAGCTGAACTGGACCACTACGAGTATTTTCCTGGGAAGACCCGCTCCCTTTCCCGGTGTAAAGGCGCCCTTTAATACTTTCACAGGTTGAAAAGAGGAAAGATACAACGCCGGATAGCTGCCCGCCAGCAGACCCGTACCGACACAACCTGCCAGGGCAATGCCCAGCAACGGCAGATTGGTTAAATTAAGCTCGATATCCTTGAAACCCGCATCTTTCAGCAATGGCAGGGACAGCTTGACCATCAGCAGCGAGATCAGGAATGCTGTAAAGGCCGTGAGGACGGCCTCACCCAGGAATTGTGCTATCAGTTGACGACGCTGGGACCCGATGGCCTTGCGTATGCCTACTTCCCTGGCTCTCCTTTCGCTGCGGGCAGTGCTCAGGTTCATAAAGTTGATGCAGGCAATGATGAGCACCAGCAGCCCCACGATAGAGAACATACGAACATATTCTATAGCGCCGCCCGTATTCTCCCAACCATCGAAATGACTGTAAAGATGCCATTTTTCCATAGGATGAAGGAAGAGTAGCCCTTCTTTTTTATCGTTTGCCTTTTCCCGTACGAGGTCCGCTATCTTGTTGGAGAAAGCCTCCATGCTCACACCCTCCCGAAGCTGGACAAAATTCTGAAGGAAATTATTTCCCCATTGGTCCCGGGCCCCTCTTACAAAATCGCTGGTGGCGATATTCAGCGTATAGGGAACGAGAAAATCGAATGTGAGGGACGAGTTCTCCGGTATATCTTTCATAACTCCCGTGACCACCAGGTTGGACAGGTTGTCCATCTTTATCGTCCGGCCCAAGGGGTCGGCATTGCCGAATAAGGCCCTGGCCAATGACTCCGTCAGCACAATGGAATAAGGGTCTTTCAACGCCTTATCGATATTCCCCCTTACCAGGGGAAAAGTGAACATTTTTAAAATATCGGGGTCGGCATAATGCCCTTGCTTGCTGATCTTCTTATCACCTGTCAGCAGGCTGTGGCTATCGCCCCAGTCCACCCGGGTGATATATTTTACTTCGGGATAGTTGTTCTTCAGTTCGTCATACAAAGGCAGCATGACACCGTTCTGCACATGCTTTTGACCGTTGAACAAGGTCTTCTTCTTGATCCTCGCTATCTGCGCCCGGTGGACATTGAAAGCATCATAGCTCATCTCGTTCCGGACCCAAAGCCCGATGAGCAGGGTCACCGCCATGCCCACCGCCAGGCCAAAGATGTTGATAAAAGAGTATCCTTTATTTTTCCTCAGGTGCCGGATAGCAGTCAATAAATAGTTCCTAAACATGATGGCTGGTTTTTGCAATGTGTCAATGGAATTCCATTCCAAACTCACAATAAATTGATTAACAAATATCTAACACAATTTCACAAAAACCGGATGTATCGGAAACGAACAGTCATTGTCCGCTAAAAATCCCGAAATTGCGGCATGACAAAGAATGAGATAACGATAGAAAAAGATGACTATACCATCACCACTGATAAGACAAAAATGGATATACCATACATCCACTATTACCTGTCTACCGAGTCCTACTGGGGTAAAGGCATTCCCCTGGATATAGTACGACGGTCCGTAGAGAACTCGCTGACCTTTGGAGTGTTTTACCAGGACCGCCAGGTGGGTTTTGCGAGGATCGTTTCGGACTTTGCTACCGTGGCCTACCTGGGTGACGTGTTTATCGCCCAGGATCACCGTGGAAAGGGGCTGTCCAAATGGCTGATGGAACAGGTGATGGCCCATCCCGGTCTGCAGGGACTAAGAAGATGGATCCTGCTGACCCGCGATGCCCATGAACTATATAAGCAATACGGCTGGAAGTCCATTGCCAGCCCCGACAGGTGGATGGAGGTACATAATCCGGATGTTTACCAGTCATCTGACCGGAAAGGTGCTGCAGGCAGCCCCTCTGTATTATAGAGATCGCCGATCACCCAATCCTTCCACGCATAACGTACAGCCACAGGTGTTCTGACACTGTCCGACCAGACAGTGACGCCGGTGCCGGTGATCTTTGCTTTTGCAGGATAGAAGACCTTGTCGTCACCCGCCACCTCGAAGGCGGACATCTCCTTGCCAAAAGAGGTCAACCCGTTCGACGCATGATCGAAACTAATGGCGATACCCCCCTTTTCGATCTTCATAGCGCGATAGGTCGGACTGATATGCGGCAATCCGACATGGCCATAGGTTTCTGCCAGGGCCCAGCAGGCCAGTCGTTGACTGATGACGGCCTTGTCCGCCGGATGAATGCTCCGCTGCTCGCCCGCGTCCATGCTCACGACCATGCCCGCATTGGGGATACGGGGAAGCGCCTTAAGCTGGGCGTCCCTTAAAGGCGCCGCCGGTCCCAGCTTATCATTATAACCATAAGGTGCTATCTGCACATAATAAAAAGGCCAGTCTCCCCTGTTCCAAAGCCTGCGCCACTCCCGGACCATCGCCGGCAGAAGGCTGTCGTAGATCTCCGCATTCGGCCTGTTCTGCTCGCCCTGGTACCAGATGACACCCTTGATACCATAGTCCACCAACGGATGGACCATGGCATTATAGAGCACAGTGGGTTCATTCTTAAAAATTTTCATCGTATCTTCCACACTCAGCACTTTAACTCCCGGGAACGTTGCCAGGCTCTGCCGGTCCATCCAGGCCTCGATGACGGTACCGCCCCAGGTAGTCATAATGATACCCACGGGCACTTTTAGTCTTTCCTGCAATATTTTCGCATATTGGTATCCGATAGCACTGAAATCCGCTACGCTGGCGGCATTGGCATCCTGCCAGCCCGTAGCCTTGCAATCCGTTTGCACCGTCCGTGACTGCGCCCTTTCCAGGCGGAAAAGACGTATCTGCGGGTTGTCCGCATCCATCAGCAATTGTGTCGAACCCAGCACCGGCTGGTTCTTAAAACCTTTTACGGGCATTTCCATATTGGATTGACCGGAACACAACCACACTTCGCCAATGAGAATATTATCGAGGACCTTCCTATTCCCATCATCAAAAGTAATACTATACGGACCTCCTGCCCCCGGCGTGCTCACCTTCACTTTCCATGCTCCATCCACTCCTGCCATTACGCGATATACCTTGCGATCCCAGGAAGGTACTACCGTCACTTTGGACCCGGCCGTTGCCTTTCCCCATAATGATACGTCGGACCGCTGCTGCAATACCATGTTGGATGCAATAATGGAAGGAAAGGTAACTTCGCAAAACCCGTGTAACGAGCCACACAGCAATAACAAAAAAACTATACTACGCATATTAAAAGAATTCAGGTAACAATGACTTTGCGACAGTCCTCACCGCTGGTACATCTCCCTCATCTATCCATTTATAAGGCCATCGCAGACGGGTTCCGACGCTGCCCCATCCTCCCACCGCCGCCAGGAACTTGTCGAGCGCGGGATTAGAATAACCCGCCTGTTTATAAGGCAGGATACAACGATCAAAAAATTGTCCGATGCGCTGCTGTATGCGCAGCGCCTCTGCCGGATCGGTTTGCATCAGCCGCCACCAGTCCTGCGAACCAGCCGGGCTCAGACAGGCCACATTGGAATAAGCCCCCGCGGCTACCTTCTGCTCAACACCCGTCGCCAGTAAGTGGCCCGGAACAAATACAGAGAGGTCATCTGCAAAGGGGCGCATGGCAGCATACCACCTGTCATCCCCAGCCCCGGTCTTGACCCCGATCACCTGAGGTACGGCGGCTGCCAGCGATGCAAGCTCCTCCGGCTGCAGCACCGATTTTGCATGCGGCGGGTTGTACAGCACCAGCGGAATGCCCTCTGCCGCTTCGGCTATCCGGCGCAAAAAAACTATCCGTTCATCCGGGCCTGCCACTACCCAGTCGGGCAGGATGACCTGGAAGGCCGAAGGCCCTAGCGCAACAGTCCGGCGTACCCTTTCCAGCGTAGCAACTGGGCTCGGATGGCTGGCGCCAATTTGGAAAGGCATACCGCTGCGGCGGCATTTTTCCGCCATCAGCTCCTGCACACGGAGGAACTCCTCTTCTGTCTGGTTGTGAAATTCACCTGCCGTACCGTTGGAATAAATACCGTCCAGGCCTGCAGCGATGAGCAGGTCCAGTTCCTCCCCCAACCTGCTATAATTGATACGCTCATCCGCATCGACAGGCAACAATAATGTTCCCCAATTTCCCCTAAGGTCCTTTGCCGTCAGTATGCTCATGGCGCCGCTTTTAATTCATCCCAACCAATAGTCTCGAACACGATGCCCTCGTAAGGCCGCAGCCGGCCGGCCTCGTAAAGACAGGACAGCCGGCCGTCAGGCAATATAGTCAAACACGAATACGCGGAAGGACCGCCATACAACAGCCGTTGCAAAGCCCATGTCCGGCCATCGTCATAGCTGACCCTGACAGTCATATTGACCCGTCCCGCAGCACTTGCCGGATTCGAAAAGGCCAGCCCCCATCGCCCATCCGGGGTACGGAAAGCCAGCAGATTGCCTTCGCACACGGGCTCGACCAACACACTGTCGGGTGCCTTGGGTAAGAGCTTCCTGCCTGCATTCCTGCTGATGGCGATCTGTCTGTACCGGCTTTTACCCGTATTGCGCATATTCAGCATCAGACGGCCATTTGAGAGCTCAGCTATAGTAGATTCATTGGTGCTGTCCTGTGCGAGGCCACCCAGCTTCCAGGTCTTGCCATGATCGTCCGACCAGATGACATGCGATACACTTTGCCGGGTGCCCGCCTCAACATGGTTGCAGGGAATGACCAGCCGGCCTTTCTTTCGTCCCTGGCTGATCTGTATCCCCTTGCCGGGGCCGGTGGCATACCAGGTCCAGCCGGTCCTTTTTACATTACCCGTGATCTCCACAGGCGTGCTCCAGCTCAGTCCGTCATCCATGGACGACAATACATAAACCCTTCTGGTGTCGTGAGAGGTCCTGTCCTTGATGGCCTTCTCCTTGTCGGCGCCCCAATTCCAGGTAGACAATAAAACGATAGCGCCTGTCGTCTGGTCCACCACAGGCGTGGGATTGCCGCAGGTGTTGGCCGAATCATCCCATATGACACGCAGCGGGCCCCAGGTCTTGCCGCCATCCTCCGAGCGCCGCACCACGAGATCGATGTCGCCTGCGTCGCCGCAGTTGTTCTTTCTTCCTTCGGCAAAGGCAAGCACAGCGCCCTTAGGAGTGGTTATCAGTGCAGGTATGCGAAAACACGAATAACCTTCCTCTCCGTTTTTAAAGATATAATTTAATCCGGGCGCCTGTGCGAAAACACCATTACAAACCAGCATTCCGGCGACTATCATCGCTGCTGCTTTACGCATTCCTCCCAAACTGAAAATATAGCCAAACAACAGACACCCTGCCACGGCGAACAACGGGTACAGGAAGAAGTTCACCACACCCGAACGCTGTAGAAAATAAAGCCCGATGCTGCTAACGACAAAGCCCGCCAGGATTCCCCGGCCGTTGATACGGGGAAAAAAGATGCCTGCCGTGAACATGCCCGCCAGACAGCCGCCGAACAGACCGATGATCTTCAGGTATTGATCCCAGATAGAAGCATTCTGAAGATAGACCAGGTAACAGGCGATGCCGCATCCAAGGAGACCCAGTATCACCGTAAACCATTGGGCAAAGCGCAGACATTGACGGTCCGAAGCCTGCTTATAATATGTTTTGTAAAAATCCGTCGTCACCACGGTGGCGATGGAGTTCATGCTGCTGCTGATGGTAGACATGGTGGCGGCAAACAAGCCTGCGATCACCAGCCCCGAAAGACCCGCGGGCAGCTGCTGCGAGATAAACCAGGGAAAGACATCGTCGGTCCGGCCATTGGGATCGAGGTTCCCCGGGTGTTGACGGTAAAAGTACCAAAGTGCCGTACCTACCCCAAAGAAAATGATCGAAGCAGGTATCACCATCAGGGCATTCGTGTAGATGCTCCGGCGGGCTTCCCCTTCTGTAGCCGTGGTAAGATAACGTTGTACCACCACCTGGTCGGAGGTATAGGTCACCAGGTTCGTAAGCAGGGCGCCAACGGCTACCACCCAAAGCACAGGCTGCGAAATGCTCCATCCCAGGTTGGCCACACGGAACTTATCCCGCTGAAAGGACTCATGCAGGAACCCTGAAAAGCCTCCATGGGTATGCGCAGTGATAAAGAAAAAACTGGCCAGCGCACCACCCAGCAATACGAATACCTGCATGACCTCGGTCCAGACGACGGCCTCGATACCCCCGGCCACGCTATAGGCGGTGGTGATCAGCGTGGTCAGCAGGATGCAGGTGAAAATATTGATACCGGTGACGGTACTAAGTACCAGCGCAGGAAGATAGATCACCACGCCCAGCCGGCTGAGCTGGAAAATAACAAAGGTCAGGCTGCCCAGAAATTTTACCCGGCTGTCAAAACGGATGCGTAAATATTCATACACGCTGGTGAGCTTTAGCCGTCGAAAATAAGGCAGATAAAAGAAAGTGACCACCGGTGCTATGGCCACGATCATGACATTGTTCATGATATAGGTCCAGTCGGTAGCATAGGCTTTTGCGGGAATGGCGATAAAGGTAAGGGCGCTGAGCTTGGAGCCGAAGATGCTGAGACCCGCCGCCCACCATGGGATCTTTTGCCCTCCCAGAAAAAAATCCCCTGTCGTCTTCCCCATATTCCTGGAGACCCAGACGCTGATGCCGATGACCAGCGCGAAATAACAGGCGATCACCGTCCAGTCGAGCCCCCCGAATTTCCCGGACGGCTGATGGGGCGCAGCCGTAAGCACGCGCCGGCTGCGTACGCCGGGACGGGCTTCCCCGCCGGCCAGGATCACCTGATCGTTCCAGACCACCAGGGGCGTGGTGACGGGAGCATAGGTGCTGCCATGGGGATTGACCGCCGCATCCGGCTTCGTGTCAACAGGGATTTTTCCCATCACCGACCAGGCATCCGTAATGGTGTTGAATGCAAGCACTTCGTTATTGAATCCCGGATGCTCATCTTTCAGCGTCCCGGCCAAAGATGCTTTCGATCCGTCATCTCCGCCAAAGAGGACCAGGTGCGACTGTCCGGCCTGATAGGCAGGCGTAGGCGCTGCAGCCAGGGGATGAGGCAGGTCGGCCACCCGTACCCATCCTTTTCCCGGCTGATATTTCCAGCAATCTTTCAGATATTCACGCGTCGAATCCTTCATATGCACACCTCCAAAAATGTAAACCTCATCCTCGCCCGCGCCGGCAGCCGCCAGCATACGGGAAGGGCCGGGCAGCGGAGGCAGCACCTCCCACTTCTTCACAGACGCGGAAAGGTCAAGGCTCCAGAAACAATTTTCCAGGCTTCCCCCCAGCGTATGGATACTGCCGGCCACATAGATGCGGTCATGTAACAATACGCCACATCCGTTGGCCATCGGCGCAGGCAGCCAGGGCAGTTCTTCGGACACTATCCGGCTATCCCGGTAACGTAATATGAACGCAGTAGCATACTCCCGGCCCGCATCGCTTCCACCCAGACATATCAATCCTCCCGCGCCCGTGATCGAGACGCCATAGCCCAGGGGGCGGGGCAGACGGCCGGCCAGGGACCAGGAGCCCTGAGGTTGCCGGAGGACGTATATCTTATCATACCAGGTCTTGGTGCCCCCTGTCCAGGGTCTTCCATCTCCGGGGAAATTGGTACCCCCGGCCAGGATAAGGGTGCCATTGCTTACGCCTGCGAAAGCGCCGGCAAGACCGTCCGCATCCGGCAGGGGACTGGCCTGCGCCCAGTTGAAAAAGTCTTTTTCCTGTGGTGTCTGGCTACGGCTGTTCATCGCTGATAGGGATAAGAAAAATGCCAAAAAGATTGTCTTCAATGTGGTCATGCCGGATATTTAACTTTTCGCGAGCCCACCTTGTCAAAAAAGGACAAGGCATCCAACTCTCTGTAAAATTCATCAAAGCTCTCCTTGTCCAGGGTGGCAAGGGGCAGACGGCAGGGTCCCATATCCCAGCCCAGCATCTGCATGATGGCCTTCTGTCCCGGAATGGGGGGATATTTCAGCAGGATACGGATCACCTCCACCAGATAGGCATGCTGCTGGCGGGCGGTTTCTATATCTCCCTTTTGAAAAGCCTCAACGGTACGGAGGTACAACGGCGCTGCAAACGTATAGGTGCTTCCGATAGCTGCCCTTGCACCTGCCGCCAGCGCCGGCAGCAACAGCTCATCCACTCCGTACAGGATATCAAACTTTCCCTGGCTGTAATTCAGACAGGACTGGTATTCCTGGATGGTGGAGGCCGTATATTTTATACCCGCCAGGTTGGGTATGCTCCGTCCTCCCAGCCGCAGGAATTCGATCATATCCATGCCCACGCCGGTGAGATGCGGGATATGATAATAATAAAATGGCAGACCGGGCGCCCCGCTGGCAATATCGGCCATGCAATCCACAAGGTTCTCCACGGAGGAGGGTTTGAAATAAAAAGCCGCAACAGCAGAGAATGCGTCAGCGCCGATGGCCGCCGCATGAGCCGCAAGGTCCTTTGCTTCCGTGATACAGCTGTGTCCTACGTGGACGATGATCAATAGTCTTCCCGCAGCGGCCTTGACAAATGTTTCGGCCACCAGTTTGCGTTCATCCAGGGTCATATTGGGACCTTCCCCGTTGCTGCCGCATACGAATATACCACGGACGCCATCCTGCACCAGCTTATCCACCAGGGAAGGGATCAGACTTGTATTAATGGAGCCATCTTCATAGAACGGAGTAAATGCCGCAGCGATCAATCCTTCAATTTTGTTCATAGTTATTGTTTAGCGATGTTTTGTTTTCTCACTTGCACGTTAATACCCGTCAGTCTGGTTCAGCTTGCTGTTATTAGCCAGCACGGTGGAATTCAACGGCCAGAATAAAGGCGTGGTCTTCCCTGCCAGGTTGGGTACATACTGGTAGACATCGATGACGCCTTCTTTATGGAAGCGGACGAGGTCATACCAGCGTTTGTTCTCGAAAAATAATTCTCTTCCTCTTTCATCCAAAATTTCCTTCTCTACCGTCAGCTTATCTGTCCCTCCCGTATAATCGCCGTTGCCTGCCCGTTGCCGGACCTTATTCAGATAAGCGATGGCGGAATCCGTATTGGAGGCAGACAAGCCTGCGAAAGCTTCCGCCTTCATCAGGTAGATGTCCGCAAGCCGGTACATGATGATATCGTTGTCCGATACCCTGTCATCCGTGTACTTCGTTCCGGGATACTTGGTGATCCAGGAGAGCTTCGGTCCCGAAGATTGTCTTTCGGTTATCCATGTATAGGGAATGCGTTTGTCGTTTGGATTGGCATTGAAAAGCGCCCTGGATTGCGTGCTGATCTGGTAGGCTCCCTGACCATTGCTGGTGGTAAGTACATACGGCAGGCTTTCCAGGTTAAGCGCGCCTTGTACGCCCGCTGTAAAATAAGGCAGGGCATTGAGGCCATAGTTGGCCCCCGTCTCATCCCTCAGGTAGAATGCTGCCAGCGCCACTTCCGGGTTGGCAGACGCACGGAGTCCCGTCACATTCTTGAAATCTGCGTTCAGCGACAACCCTGTGGATTGCACTTCGGTGATCGCGGCAATAGCGCTATTTAGAGCAGCGTCACCCCCTCCTGCTACCTTGGCGCTCCAAAGATTGACGTCCGCCTTCAGTGCCTGTGCAGAACCGTAAGCAAACCTATATTTAGATGGATAGGTCTTCGGAGAAAAATTGCTGATGGACTTGAAAAGCAGGATGGCGCTGTCCAGGTCCGAATTCACCTGTTTGATGACATCCGCGGCAGGCGAGCGGGCCAGCAACGGGACATCGATGCCGACGACAGGTTGCAGCATCAACGGTGCATCGCCGATGATCCGGGTAAGATGGAAAAAGAAGTAGCCCCTGAGACTATACGTTTCCGCCAGTATCCGCGTCTTCGCATCAGGCGCGTCGGAGAAAGAAAAATCCTTGATCTTATACAGCAGCAGGTTGCAGTTGCCGATGGCCTTGTACCAGGCATTATAGTCGAGGGCTCCCGTAGAAGGAGAAATGATCTGCGACCAGGCTGTTGTAAACCGGGAATTGAGCGCGGGTATCAACTCATCCCCTCTTTCCATTCCATAGGTGACATTATTCGCCAGACTGCGCATTTGGGTATAGATCCCTACCACATAGGGTTCGAAATCACCTTCATTGTGGAAATAGTTCTGGTCAGTGATGTCGGACTGGGGCGTCACGTCCAGCATTTTCTTACAGCCCGTCATCGTCAGCAGTACCATGGCGGACAAAAAAAGTATATTGATAAGCTTTTGCATATGGTAATATTTTTAAAATTTCACGGTAGCACCTAAGGAATATTGTCTGGGGCGGGGATATCCGCCGCCATCCACGCCTGTATATGTCTCGGGGTTGAAACCCTTGTATCCCGTGATATAACCGATGTTGTTTACGCTGGCAAAGACGTTCAGTCCGGCCACATGCGCCCTGCGGAGCAGCTCCTTGGGGATATCGTAACCGATGGATATCTCCCGGAAGGCGAGGAAGTCGCCCTTCTGGATCATGGGAGATACGTCGGAAGAATAAGTATAGTTAGTGCCAAGCGAGGCGTTGCGGAGATAGTTACGTTGACCGAAATCATAGTCCGCGAAAGAGAAGCGGGCGTATTTTTTCCCTACGTCTCCTTCTTTCTGCCAGATATCCGGGCCCAGCGCTTCCTTGGGTGCGCCTTCGTTATAGGCACGTCCTTGTCCCAGACTGCGGGCCAGCGCACCATTGCTGATCAGGTGACCCAGGGCATAGTCCATGGTGATGCGCATGGAAAAGCCTTTCCAGGAGAAGGTGTTCTGCCAGCCACCAAGGATGCTCGGCGTACGATAACCCATAAAGACCTGGTCCTTTTGATCGATGATCCCGTCGCCATTGACATCGGCGAAGATATAGTCGCCGGCATGTTTGCCGACAGTGATGCCCGAAGGCGACGCCAGGTTATCCTTGATCTTCGCATTCCACGCAGCAGCTTCCGCATCGGTAGAGAATACGCCCAGTACTTTGAATGCCCAGATCCCGAAGGGACGCTCCCCTTCCGCATAGCCTCCCTGCTCCACGTTTTGCTTGGTGCCCGGGTCCCATACGACCTGGCCGCTCTGACGGTTCTTGGGATGTCCGTTGGGAGGTAGCTTGGTGATCACCGTGCGGTTGAAGGCAAAGGAGAAATTCGTTTTCCAGCTGAAGTCGCCCGCATGGATCACCGTCGCGCCCAGTTCCACTTCCACGCCCCTGTTGCGGAGCGTACCGTTGTTATAGACAACGCTGGAGAAAGGCGCTTCCGAAGGAAGGGGTTTGGAGGAGTGCCGGTCCTTCGTCAGTTTATTATAGTAGTCCACTACCAGGTTGACCCTGTCCTTGAACAGACCTATTTCAGCGGCCAGGTCCGTCGTCTCCGTGGTCTCCCATTTCAGGTATGGATTGGCAAGGTTGCTCCGGAGGATACCGGAATTCTGCGCATATTGGGTAGCTGAATACCCGCCATAAACATCCGTATAATCGATGTCGTTGCTGAGACCGGCCTGTCCCCAACTGGCCCGTATCTTCAGCGTGCTTACAGGCGCTACATGCCAGAATTGTTCACGGGCGGCATTCCAGCCCACAGCCACGGAAGGGAACAGGGCATATTTATTTTCCGGTGCGAAATTGGAGAAGCCATCGTAACGCAGCGAGCTGCTGAAGAGATACTTCCCGTCGTAGTCGTAGAGCAGCTGGCCAAAATAGCTGGCAGATCGATTTTCCGACAGTGTAGTGCCCAGATCGGTGACATTGGTATAGACCATGCCGCTGATGCTGGCGGTAGAGGGCTCGGCGATGGTAAAGACATAGTCGTTACTGGCCCGCTGAGTTCCCAGGTTCATCGTATTGCCCGTTTTGCGGGTGTAGTTGAAACCTGCCAACGCAGTGAAATGATGATCTGTGCCCAGGTTGAAGTCGTACTGGAGTATCTGGTCCGTCATTACCTGGCGGGTATCATTGATATTTTCGTTCTTCTGCCGCTGTGTGGAAGGCTGCACCTCGTCTGCCGGCGTTGCCTTGCGCATAAACATATACTTGTAATCCTGCGCATAATAAGATACGGAAGGCTTGAAGTGCAACCCCGGGATAATGGTCCAGTCGCCGGCTACCCTGCTGACAAACCGCTCGGTGGACACCCGGGTCTGGTCGTACTTCAGGGTGTGGAACCTATTGACCACCGTCCACAGCTCGCCCACCGTGGGGTCGCCGTTGTCCTTGAAGATACGGATCAGGGGAGTGATACGGGTGCCCCGGATCA
>DASZVM010001002.1:0-3827 GCA_035547295.1 Puia sp.
CCTTCCGCCCCCGACAGCCTCCCCTCTTTCCTCCGCGACAGCCTGGACAGCTACGTGGAAAAAGCCCTCGCCGACTGGGAGATCCCCGGGGCCGCGGTCTGTGTCGTAAAAGATGGTAAAGTCGTGATAATGAAAGCTTACGGCGTAAAAGAACTAGGAAGACCCGAAAAAGTGGACACCAACACCCTGTTCATGATCGGCAGCAACACCAAGGCATTTACCGCAACAGCCCTGGCCATGTTGGACGCAGACAAAAAACTTTCCCTGGACGACAAGGTCACCAAATGGCTGCCGGAGTTCAAACTGGATAACAAGCCGGCCGGCGAACAGGCCATCATCCGCGACCTGCTCTGTCATCGCCTGGGCTTCATGACCTTCCAGGGCGATTTCACTTACTGGACCAGCAACCTCACCCGTGACCAGGTCATCGAAAAGATGTCGCATATCAAGGCCGTCTATCCCTTCCGCACCACCTGGGGCTATACCAACGCCGCCTTCCTCACCGCCGGCCAGATCATCCCCAAAGCCTGCGGCCTCCCCTGGGAGCAGTTTATAAAAGACAGCCTCTTCATCCCTTTGGGCATGACCCATTCCCTGGCCCTCAGCAAGGACCTTCCCGCGGCCCCCGACAAATGCGCCCCCTATACAATGGCCGACGGCAGGCTGATAAAGATCCCTTACTGCAGCATCGACAACCTGGCCCCCGCAGGCAGCATCAGCTCCTGCGTCAGCGATATGAGCAAATGGGTCATCATGCTGCTGGACAGGGGGAACTATAAAGGAAGACAGGTCGTCCCCGCTTCCGCCATCGCACAGACCCGCTGGCCCCATTCCATCCTTGGCAACGGCGGTCACCCCTACAATGAAAGTCACTTCGCCCTCTATGGCCTGGGCTGGATGCTGCAGGAATATGACGGCAGAAAGATCGTTTCACACACCGGCGGCGTCAATGGCTTTGTCACCAGCGTGACCCTCGTGCCGGAAGAGAACCTCGGCATCGTCGTGCTCACCAACACGGACCAGAACAGTCTTTACGAAGCCCTGAAATGGGAGATCCTGGACGCCTGGCTCAAATTACCCTATCGCAATTACAGCAACCGCTATCTTCAACGCACGCTCGGGGAAAGAGAGACGGAAGCAAAGACAGATAAGGCCTACCGCGACTCCATCGCCCTCCGCCTGTCCCCGGCCCTGCCGGTGGCCGCCTACACCGGACGATATACCAGCGATGTCTATGGGGACATGCAGGTAGCGCTCAGGAACGGGGAATTACACATGGAATTCTCCCATCACCCCAATATGTATGCCCGGCTGGACCCCCTCGGTGGCAATCGCTTTTATGCGACCTTCTCGGACCCCGAATTCAGCAAAGCCGTCTTCCCTTTTAACGTGGAAGCTGGCAAAGTAAGGTCCGTGACGGTAAAAGTTGCCGATTTCGTGGAGTACACGCCGTATGAATTCATCCGGCAGCCTTAGTTATATTTGCCAAAAAACCCCGCGATATGGATCAGTTAACGCTTGGAATAGGCACCCGTCTCCAGCATACCCAGTATGGACCCGGCGTCATTGTCGGCATTCGCTATGCCACCTATCTCATTTCCTTTATCAATCATGGCATCAAGGAGGTGGACAAGAACGATGCGCACCTGGACGAGATCATCCCCGAAAATGTCACCGAAGAGATCGAAACACACGCCGATGTGGAACGGTCCCTCCTGAAGATCCTCCGTCTCTGGGGCGGACTCACCGAGAACGTACCTCTGGGCGACAAATGGCGGGGCGGCACCATGGTGCTAAAGTCCGCCGACGGCTCCATCAAACCCAAGGAAGTGCCCATCGATGTCTTCTTCCACAAGATCGTCATGGCCCGCGACAGACTACGGGTCCTCGAACAGCAGATCAATGGCCACAAAGGTCTCAGCGATGAAGAAAAGATCAACCTCCAGCAGTATATCACCCGCATCTACGGCAGCTTTACCACCTTCAACGTACTGTTCCGCAACAAAGAACAATGGTTCGTGGGAGAGAAAGGAAGCGGAGAATAAGGGCATAAAAACGGAGCTGTGCTCCGTTGCCCGAAGGGCCATCATCAGCCATTTTCCGCCGAAGGGTAAATTAATTGAGACCCCGAAGGGGGAAAATAAAAAAAACCTCCCGGAGGGAGGTTGCTCTAATCAGTTCCATTACCATTAAACCTTATCCTATTTACACTAAAATAATAAATTGCAAGAAATTTTCAATATGTGTGCAAGAAAGGTGCAAAACTTCCGGCTTATCCCCCCTACGCAAACGTTTGCTTAAATTAACGCGTCCCAAAAAACTAAAGCGCATGACCAGACCTTCCCTCCCTCTCTTTATCCTTTTACTCCTCCCCGGCCTCCTGGGGGCCCAGCCTTACCAGCGTCTGCATAAAGAAGCCATTGTCGTTGATACACACAACGATGTATTGTCCGGTGTCGTTATGCACGGGATGAATATCGAAGACGATCTCACGGGCAGGACCCACTCCGACCTGGCCCGGTTCCGTAAAGGCGGGGTGGACGTCCAGGTGTTCTCCATCTTTTGCGATGACCGCTACGGTAGGGGCAGCGCCTTCCACCGGGCCCTTCAGGAGATCGATTCCCTGTACGCCATCGCCGGACGCAACCCCGATAAAATGCAGATCGTCACCGACCCCGCAGGACTGCAGGATGCAGTACGGCACCACAAGCTGGCGGCAATGATGGGCGTGGAAGGAGGACATATGATCGAAGATGACATGGATTACCTGGACAGCCTTTTTAAAAGAGGCGTCCGGTACATGACCCTCACCTGGAACAACAGCACTTCCTGGGCCACCTCCGCACGGGACGAGACCAGCCACGCATGGACCGTCACCCCTTACGGACTCACTGAAAAAGGAAAAAAGATCGTACAGCATATGAACGAGCTGGGCATGCTGGTAGACCTCTCCCATGTCGGCGAACAGACCTTCTGGGATGTCATGCGCATAACCACGAAGCCCGTGCTCGTCTCTCACAGTTCCGTCTATACGCTATGCCCCGTCTTTCGCAATCTGAAAGACGACCAGATAAAGGCCATCGGTAAAAATGGTGGCGTGATCCAGGTGAATTTTTATTCCGGCTTCCTGGACAGCACCTACGCCGCACGGCTGAAAGCCTTCACCGCAGCCCATCAAAAACAGCTGGACTCGCTGGCCGCGGCAAAGACACCCGATTATGCCATCAATGAATTCTTTTCCCACGCTTATCCCGAAGAATCCAGCGCCCTCCGGCCGCCCCTTTCCCTGCTTATCGATCACATCGATTATATCGTAAAGCTCATCGGCGCAGACCACGTAGGGCTGGGCTCCGACTTCGACGGCATCGAATCCTCACCCCGCGAGTTGGACGACGTGACCACCTATCCCCTGATCACGCGCGAGCTGCTGCGACGGGGCTATAGCAAGACAGATATAAAAAAGATCCTGGGAGGGAATTTTATAAGAGTGCTGAAAGAGAATATGCGGTGATTGCTATTATTTACCGGTAAGCCGTCGAAAAAAGGGTTTTCGTTCCAGATGCTTTTTTTCTCCGGGGTAATACAACCCATTTGAAAAATACAATCTTTGCTCGGAACAAAGCTCCATCAACAGGACGTCGATACGCCCCTTTTGGAATGACAAACGTTCGACGATGTCCTCCACGAGGAAGTAAGGAATATATTTATTCCTTGATAATCGATATTTTACGTTCCCAAGCGCATTATTTATCATGACCAATCCTTTAAAATCTTCTTCCAATTGAACCAGGTCAAATCCTCTATGGCTGAAAGCATAACTTTCAACA
>DASZVM010001003.1:0-4956 GCA_035547295.1 Puia sp.
TCTCGCCCGGGTCCCAGGCCCATATCCTGATGTACAGCCCCTGGAAACCGCCTGTCAGGACAGGTAAATGCAGGGTCCTGGCCACATTTCTCAAAAAAAGCACCTTCTCTTTTCTGCCGATAGGCGTATCCTCACGATATAAGATCAAATTCTTATACCCTGTACTATCCGTATGCCTGTCTGTTTTGTCATGGTTACCGCAGGACATCAGACATAATATGACCCCAACCCGGACAGTAAGCAAATTCATTTCCCGGCTATTGAAGATGTATTTTAATATTATTTTTCTTAAGATATTCATCGACAAAAGGAGGGTGTTGCCCTGGTTTGTATTGATCTCCGCTGGAGTTTAACCAGTTAGGTATTTTGAGACCGAAATGATCGGTGTTAATGCCCGTGGCTAAGGGTATATCTGACTCGACCCCGCCTCTGCTGTCATTACTCGACATGGGGGAAAGCCTTCTATTTACCAACAGGTCATTGTTGTTATTCAATAGATAATAATCTTTATCGGTTCTCTCCCCCATAATATCCCTGTCGAGGGTTTTACCTATATTCCAGTCAACTCCTTTTTTCGGATGTTCTGAAAAATGTTCCTGGTCGTCATGCGTATGTATAAAGCCTTCCACGGTGGCGCCGGCGGGGACATCTCTTTCATGAAAATCGCTGGTGGTTCTCGATATCCCCTCATACGATCCGTTATAAGAGTATGTTTTCCCGTTTTTCCCTTTCTGACTGTAGATGGTCCCCGCATATTCCTTTGACCCATATTTTGTATGCGAGGTGTTCTCCAGCGCCCATGCAAAAGCCGCTTCATCCGCGCTCCTGAACGGTGCGCCCGCACCACCGTTAAGACCCGACACTCTTTCTTCCTTCGCTCCTTCTTTTGCCACCCCCGTAATATAAGTAGTGACGTTACCCGCTTTATCCCGTACAGTTATATAGTTGACCATCTGATCCTTATCCTCGTTGGGATGGGTAGGCAGCGCCTGCATTCCATCGGGATCGATAAATCGCAAGGGGTTGTCGTACGCAAATTCATAAGGACTGTGTCTTCTGTTCTTGTCCGCCATCGGATCAATATTATGCCATACGCCCAGCTGCGGGTCCTGAAGCCTTGCCCCGAAATCATTTGCCTCCAGACCGGTGCCGTCTGAAAATTCTTTGTTCTGAAGCTCCTTCCCGTTGTACCTGTACTTATTCTCCGTATATCCACCCTTCAGTGCCTTGTCACTGATACCGGCCATCGTAAGCCCATAAGGGTAATAGTGGTTCTCCTCTACCATCGGTCCGGCATAATGTGTCACGATCAGGTTATCAAAGAACACATCCCATCCTTTTGTCTCATTGCTCACCCAAATATATAGATATCCGCTCTTTTTCAGCTTGATCTGTTTGGCCAGTGACAGCAGTTGATCAGGGGTCGTAACGGGCAGTACGCCGCTGGAGGCGGAGTCATACCGGAACTGGTTGTCCATGAGCATCCAGTTCAGATAGGCCTTGGGTGTCGTAGCCGGTGTCCCATCGTAATTATTGATAAATCTATCCACGGATAACCCCACGGGGCTGCCGCCGGTGTTCAATTGCCCGGCAGTGCCATGACTTGCCCCTGTCATACCGGCCAGTCCCCCCGCCAGTGAGGCAAGGATATTGGGTATGGCGCTCTGGGTTTGAGTGGTCGAGCCGCCGCTCCGGAAAAAAGCCTTGGATACCACGGTCACCGAGTCGCCGCCCATTACCTTTAACAGCAGGGCCGGCCCCATGGGATGGGTGCTGCCATTCACCAGGGCCACGGAATCATTCGGAGAGGTTGTATTATCCGTTGGATAGCCGGATGGCAGGGCATGGCTGCAGCTGTCGATATTATAGAACAGTGCTTTCTCCTTGCCCCGGTTGGCCGCCTCCATCGTGGCCCCATACACCGCGGTATCCCGTTGATCTGTCAGGATCACCCGGACATTACCCAGATGGTCCTTCTCAAAATAGTCGAACCTTTGCCGGAAGCTGCTGTCCCCATTCATATAATGCTGCCAGAAATACCGGGTCCTTCCTTCTTCATGCGCCACCAGCTGGATAGTGTCATTCTGGTATTGGACGCCTTTGATAAAGAGCGTGGTCGTCACCTTCACGGGAGTTGTCGTACTGTCCGTGACGATCTTGGCCCACTTGGTGCCCATCGCATCATATCTGTATACGATCCTTCCTTTCGGGCTGCCGTCAGCCTTTGTCATGCTGATCGTGTCAGGCAGGTGCAGGAAATTATAGTGGATACGGCTGATACCCTTATTCTTGTCAGCGGTCAGGTTACCGTCGGCGTCATAGACGTAGTCCGGGGTATTTACCGTATCCTTTGTCAGCTGACTATAATGGAAGTCACCCAGTTTGGACGCTGTGTCGTTGGCCAGGTCATAAACGTACCGCAGCCGGTTGGTATTCGCAAAATACCCGTATGTCATGGAATCAATTGCCGACGAAGCCCCGATCTTATACCCTCTCTGGGTCATGGCGAGGATATTCCCATTGGCATCATAGCCGATCTTCGGCACCCCAAAATCAATAGTAGACGAGGGCGCAAAAGCGCTGCCATTGTACTGGGTAAAATTGGCCGCCGTAAGCCGGTTCACATTGTCATAGGAGAAGTCATATTTCCGTTGAACCCCATCCCCCGCGCTCTTCCACACCGTCCCGGATATATTGCCGTTGAGCTGCGGAGCGCCATAGCTGGTGATACCTGACGCAGAGCTGTCATAGCCAAGCTCCATGCCAAAGAAATTGTTCGCAGAACCTGTAAGGTATTTCTTATTGATCGCCGCCATCCATCCCCTGACATTATAATCATAGACCAGGCTGTCCACATTATTCGCAAAATATTTTGCCCGCAGCTGGCCCGGCTCATTATACATCAGGGTGTCGACACGTGCTTCGGGGCCATCCATGATCTTGCGGGTGCTGAGGAGCCGGCCTGCAGGATCGTAGGTGTATTTTGTGGTGATCAGATGGCCTTCGGGATGGGGAGGGTTTTTCTTCTGGCTCAACAATTTCCTCAGCGGCTTGCCCGAAAAATCGAACTGGGTCCATTCTTCGTCGATGCCATTCGTATAATTGCTGCTTTGCGTGCCGACGATCCTGCCATGATCATCGTAAAAGGGAATATAATATAAGAATTGGGTATTGTCGATGATCTTCGTCCTGTAGCCTGTGGACATCCCCCGGGCAACGGGATATTGCGTGAGGGGTACGGCGTAAACAGGCGCCGTATTATAAGTAGTAAAAAAGTAGATCGCATTATTGTTATAAGCGGTATTCATGGTGGCGGTCAGCGAGTTTCCCAGGGCCGTCACCCAGTCATAGGAATCATAATAGAATTGTGTCACCACCTCTGTGGGATAGCCCGCGGTGACAGGATAGAATGCGGCGGCAGCAGCCTGGGCCAGGTGCCAGGCATGGTCGTTATAATGGTTGACGTCCGTCATCAAGGCTACAGTGTCCTGTCGGTCGAGTGCATCGTAACAGAATACCTGCCACTTCTTCTGACTGCGCAGCACCGAATCCTGCGTCATCACCAGCCTGTCCCTGACGTCATATACCAAATGCATTTCTCCTGCACCAGGCGTTTTTTTTATGATCAGACGTTTCCGGCCGTCGTATTCATATCGGAAACAGAGCTCGGCTGCCACCTGCGCGCCTCCGGAATTGGAAAAATTCCAGCCATTGGCGATCAGCCATTCTACGCCTCTGGGCTGGATCACAAACCGCTGATTATCCAGATCGTCATATATATAATAGGTATTCAGCCATCCCGAAGGGCCTGTTGCAGGCGTATCCCATAACTGTACTTTTTTTAGCAACATCTTTCCCTGCATGTCTTTGTACTCCACTACCTGGTGTCCCTGTTCATCGGTAGTTACATTCTTGTATAGCGTCTCTGCAGGGTAGCTGGCGCTTGTCATGGGAATACTGCCCGGTGCATCCGCAATGGTCCATATCCGTACGCTGTCTTCAGCCTTATTGACAAGGTATTGCCGCCCCACTCCCTTTCCATTTCCTACCCAGCTGTTGCCCGGAGCAAAGTTAGAGAGAGGACGGTTCAACGGCGAAGCCTCAAAGGCCGTCTGCGAATAAAAGAACTGGTTGGTAGGGAACTGTCCGCTGTTGAAAGCATTCTGCTCCCCTATGGGGTTCGTTCTGTAATTCCCGTCGGAGGAAATAGATGTATAGGGCAGGTATTTAACAGACTCCCTCCCAAAAGGGTCGTAAACCTGCATGGTCACCATGTCATGCTGTAAAGGACTGGCCTGTCTGACCACCGTCTGCACAGGTCGGGCTAAACCATCGAGATATTGCGTGGTTTGCATAACCTCCTCCGGATTGGTCAGGCCCGCTGCCGTCGCAGCATCCGTGACGCCGGCTTTCGTAATATCCCGCTCCCTGACATAATTCATATCACCAGCCACCGTACCCACCGTTATTTTTGAGACAGCTGTATAGGCCGTATCCGTCCCGCAAATAACTCTTACCCTATATGAAGTGGTGCTGCTGAAGTTGCCCGGGTTATAATATACATTCGTAGCGCCCGAAATATTCGGCCATGTGACGCCATCCGTCGAGCTCTGCCATTGATAAGCATAGCTGCCGTTGCAATTGCCCAGGGAAGCCCTTGTGACGGTGAGGATACCAGGACTGGTGCCTGACGCCAGCGTCGTGCTTGCAGGAGTAATCACACCGGGGACCAGCGGAGGATTGATCACCGTCAGTGTCGCCGTGGCCGTCGTGTTGTGCACACCCGTGGCCGTTACCGTAACACGGTAGGTCTGTGTACCCGGCGTCGTGGTAGATGGCGTATAGGTCCTGGCGGTGGCGCCCGCAATAGCCGACCATGTGGTGCCATTCGTCGAGCTTTCCCAGGCATAGGTAAAATTGCCGTCCCAACCCGTGGGAATGGCGGCCGTTAAGGTA
>DASZVM010001004.1:0-4089 GCA_035547295.1 Puia sp.
TCGGTCTTATCAACCCCGGCGGCAAGCTCACTGTTACCTATCCACGTAATGTAGGTCAGGAACCCGCCTTCTATAACACACTCCCTCCCGGCCGGCCACGTACGCTCTGGAACGCCTCTTCGGAGCCCACCTGGTGCTTTGGCTACGGACTTAGCTATACCACTTTCAGCTATTCGGATATCACGCTGTCCCAACCATCGATGAAGCTCAAAGATACCGTCTATGCTTCCGTAAGGATCACCAACACAGGTAAGATAAAAGGAGACGAGATCGCCCAGCTCTATATACACGATGACGTCTGCAGCTTGGTACGACCCGTAAAAGAATTGAAAGGGTTCAAAAGGATCACGCTGGAACCAGGTGCATCGGAGATCGTCCGCTTCCCCATCTGCGCCCGCAGCCTGGAGTTCTGGAAGAATGACCATTGGACTACCGAGCCCGGAACATTCACCATCATGATCGGCCCTTCCTCCGAAAAGCTCACATCCGTAAAGCTCGAATTAAAATAACCTCATGAAAGGAACCATCCATGCCCCCCGCCTTTCCACCCGGTCAGCCTCTTCCACCGAAGGATGGTCACGCATTATGGATGGTCTCACCCGTCACACGCTGGACTATAGACCCTGGCCGGACTTCGCGCATGGACCGGCGACACATTTTTCCATCGCCCATACGGATACCTCGATACTACTGAAATATTATGTTGAGGAGCACACCCCGCAGGTCACCTGTTTCAATCCTAACGACCCCGTATATATGGACAGTTGTGTCGAGTTCTTTATCTCTTTCGACAAAGGACGATCTTATTATAATTTGGAATGGAACGCCATCGGTACTTGCCTGATAGCGCACGGCAAGGTATTCGACGACAGGGACCTCCTGCCCTCTGAGCTGATCCGGGCCATTGGGGTCGGGATGGGAAAGACCTCTCTACCCGCAGGTCCTGGCTGGTCCCTCACCTTGTACATCCCCACAGCAATATTTATACACGACAGGTATAGTTCCCTCTCCGGCGTCCATGCAACAGCCAATTTTTATAAATGCGGGGATGATTGCCTGAAACCTCACTATCTCGCCTGGAACGATATCCCAACCCCCTTCCCCGACTTCCATCAACCCCGCTTTTTCGGTAACCTACTTTTTCTTTAGCACGATCATATACCCCTTCGCAGCCGGAAGATCCAGCGGCTTGCTCACATCCACCGCCTGCTCCGGCTGAAAATCCTGGAGAAAAGGGATGCTGGCCGTCACTCCATCAGGGCTTAATCCCAGCTTTTGCCAGTCGATCTTCAGCTGGCAGGTCTGTACAGTATCCGTCCAGTTCGCAATGGCAATGATCACTTCGCCGGCATCCTGGTACGTCGTCACCACCGCATTTGGATTATCCGTCTTTACCGCCGCCTCCGGGTCCCAAAAGCCGGTCATACGCTTGTGCTCAAAATCATGCTGGTCCCAGAACTTCCAGATATGCTCGGGTGTAATGCTGCGGTACCAGCCAAATCGGTCCGTGATCCCAAAGACCATCCCCCTCCACGCATTGCCGCCCCGGTTCAGCATCTGTGACGTCAGCCCGAAAGGAATACCGCTGACCTCTATCAGCCAGTAATCCGCCGGCTTGTTATAATCCCTCGCTTCGCCGATCCATAATTGATCCATATAAGGCAGCAGGTCCATATACAGATAAAGCGAATTGGCCCATTTCCCATACTGGTTATAATGGTTCCAGGTATGCATGTCGATCCGCGCTCCGGGCCGCTGCCTGTCCAGGATCTTACGGGCCCGCTTCAACGTCTCCCTGTCCAACGCCAGGTCGTCGATATAAAGACCATCGATCTTCAGGTTCTTGCACATCCAGTCCAGCCCACCCAGGTAAAAATTGTTCATCCTGCTGTCCGGTCGCGTGAGGATCGCAAGGTCCTGCTTCCCTTTAAACCGCCCATGCTGAAAGGTCGCCACCCAGCCGGGTATAAAATCCTTCTTGAAGTTCGCGCCCAGCCAGGGATGTACTCCCTTCGGGTTCACCAGGGTCCGTGTCGCCATACCCGGCCCCGGATAAATGATCTCATTGTCCAGGCTGCGCAAAGCCCATATCTCAGGCGTCTTCACCGACAGCTCCCGGGTAGTGTAATAAATTTTTGCTTTAAGCCCTTCCTCATGCGCCCGCTCTATAAAGGCCTTCAGACTGTCCACGTTTTCCGGGGAAAAAGGATAATCGATATAAGGATAGATGTCTTTCTTATGATGCACGACGACCACGTTCGCGCCATGCTCCTTGGCCGTTCTGATAAAATTCTCACTGGTATCGATGTCCGAATGATAATACCGGTCCCCGTACTGGATACTCTTGTCGATAAGCCGGAATGGCGTCACCAGCAGCTCGAATATAAAATGATAGACACTGTCCTTTCTCAGCGTACGTTTCCCCGAAAAAGCCCTGATCATCGCCCCACGGCCTTCCGTATTTACCGTGATACCTCCCTTGTCGCCATTACCCCAGGATTCCGGCTCATTCAAAGGTCCGAATGGATAGTAGATATTCACCAGCTGACTATGGAAGTTGGCTCCTTTCAATCTCACCCGCATGCCGCCGTTGATCCCGCCTACCCACACACCATCCTGGTTCTTGTTCAGCACATCCCATTTCCACGCCCACTTGTCTTCCGTTCTTCGCCCTCCCTCATGATCGAGCCCCATGATATACTCCGATTTGCTCTTCTCCATCGGGATCTCCAGCCGGATATCATTTACATCCACGTCCCTCGATGCTTTCACCGTTACTTCATAACCTATAAAACCGTCATACTCCGCATGCCCATGCACCGTCAATATAAGGGCAGGGTTTTCCAGCCTGGTCTCCCACGTTACAGACCCGGGCAGATGGTCTTTCCAGCGGGTAACCCCAGGAATAAAGGAAAGGGGAGATACGCCGTCGACGATAAACTTCACAGCATCGGAAAGTATCGGCTCACCCTTGTCCATCAGCGTCAGGTTATCCTTGTCAAAATAGCTGATGATCTCTCCCGGCAATCCGTCATTTCCCAACCGTATTTTTCTTCCGAGAATGGATAGCGTCCGGTCCTGTCTCGTAAGGGGAATGAACCGCCGGGTAATGCTGTCATCCAGGCCCATTTTGTTATTGAGCCAGGAAAGCCTGGACAAACGATCCGCATCATCCACTCCGTTGTGCTCCACCACCGGGCCTGAAACATGCAAATTGACGTTCACCACCGATGCCGGCATACCCGCGGGCATTATCGTCACCTTCCCATTATATGTCCCTTTTGCATCTTTGGGTATCTGTACGCCAAACCAGAGAGGGAGGACCCCGCTCCTGTCCAGGTGAAGCCGTTTGACAAACGGCTTTCCCAGGTACGAAATACCGCCTGCATTAAAACAGGTGACATCGGACAGCACACCCGCTCCTTTCAAAGACGATAGCTTCACCTTGATATCTTTCAGATCGCTGCGGGCGGCAAAAACTCCTACCTGGAAGACATAATACTCTCCTGGCTGTACAGTACCGTGGAAGTTACCCATCTCCGGTAAGCCCCGTTTCAGCCACACCTCCGGCACAGAGTCCAGCATACGGATGGAATGCTCCCGCGTTTCGGGAAAAGTAAAGAACGACTTTTGAGGGAACCTGGCAAGGAAAGCCCGGAGATGATCGGGGCTTGCCGCCTTGTTCATTTCCGTGGGAGGAAGTCCGATATCCCCCGTCAGCTCCGTCTGCCGGATCGCATCCACATCTATCGCGTGCTTCTTCTCATCCTTTTCCTGTCCAAAGAGCATTCCCGCCGTCAGGAGCAAAGGCATATACAACAAGGCCTTCTTCATAGATCAATTTGTTTTTTACCGATAAAATAATAATACAAAGTAAAAAGATAGCAAGGTATCAGCAGCCAGTAGGCAGACTGGTTATTGCTGCCCCGCGCTGCCCATCCATATACCAGCGGCATGATGGCGCCGCCGGCGATCCCCATGATCAATATTGCCGCCCCCCTGCTCAACGCACGGCCGCTGAGCCCTCTCAAGGCCTGCGGCCATATCGCAGGCCATAATAACGCGTTCGAAAGCCCCAGCGCCGCCACA
>DASZVM010001005.1:0-5760 GCA_035547295.1 Puia sp.
GTATTACAATGATCTGGGCAGCAATGACGAGGAGCTAAAGGATTATAAGGGCGCCGTTGCGCATTACGATACGGCTTATTATCTGTTCAGGGAACCGTTGATGCTCTACAATTGCGGGCGTATCAGCGAGACCATGCTGCACAACAGGACAATGGCCCGGAAATATTTTACATTGTACCTGGCGAAGGCGCATCCGGTGACGGCTGAGGAGAAAAAGGCTTATGAATATGTCCGCCGGCACTGGGGCCCGAAGCTATAGCTGTTCGATGGTCAAAGACCTTTTATCTACCATTTTCCAGTTCAAGCTGTTGGATTGACGTTTTTCTACATTGCATGCGCCCATGACCAACAAACCGAGAGAGATTATTACCAGGATAATTAAAGTCCGCAGCATCTTCTTTTTTTCACAAAACTACCCGGGGGCGGACGCCCCCCCAATAGAACTAAAGTTACTAAGGCTTGTCCGGAGGGGTGCCGTAGACCTTATTGATAGCCTCTGTCCTGTTGGCCACATGTAATTTTTCGTATATACGATGGATATGCTGCTTTACGGTCGCGGTGGCTATACCTAATTGAGAACCAATCTCTTTGTAAAAAAAACCTTTGGACAGCAGCAACAGGATCTCCTGTTCCCTTGCGGTCAGCGACTGAAGGTTCCTGTTCGGCGCAGGGGAGGCTTTGCTGTTTTCCTGCTCCCGTCGCTGGAAGGAATACACCACCTTCCGGGCGATACCGGCGCTCATGGGGGCGCCCCCTTCATGCAATTCCTGCAGGGCCTCCAGCAATTTGTCGGGTCTGGTCTTTTTCAGCAGGTAGCCGCCGGCCCCGGCGGACAGCGCCTCGAACACCTGTTCACTGTCCTCATAAATGGTGAACATGACAAACTCCATATCCGGGCATTTCTCTTTCAGCGTCCTGATACAATGAATACCGTTCACGCCGGGGAGGTTTATATCCATGATCACCATCCTGGGTCCCAGGCCAGGCAGCTTTTCCATGGCGTCTTCCGCATCGCCATGTACCGATAGACAGGAGAAACCCTCCGACCCATTCAGGATCCGCTGCAACCCCCTCCTTATTTCGGGGTTGTCTTCGACAATGCTGACACCGATCTTTTCCATTATATAAAAGTATTTTAATATAGGGGTACATCCATTTAGAACAAAGGTTATTTTAATGGGAGGAAGACCCGGACCTTCGTACCGCCCGCCCCGCTTCCACCTCCGCGCCCGGCCCCGTTCCCGCCGGTGAGCTCAAACTTCCCACCCAGGTGCTCCATCCGCTGCCGCATATTTTTCAATCCATTACCCCAGCGGCGGGTAGGCCCTTCCGGCAACCCTTTCCCATTGTCCCTGATCTCGATCTCCAGGCCCCGGTGGATCGCCGCTTTGATATTTACCGTCGTTGCCTCCGCATGTCCTATGACATTGTGCAAGGCCTCCTTTACCACCAGGTAGATGTTCCGGCGCTGTTCGCCCGTGACGGTGAGGGCCGGTACCTCGTCCGGGAAATCTATGTGTGTATCGATCCCCGGTACATCCATCCATTCTGCTATATGGTGACGTAAAAAAGCCAGGAGGTCTTCCAATGTATCATAGTCCTTGTTCATGGACCAGACGATCTCGTCCATTTTGTCGATCAGTTCCCGGGCAGTGTTGCCGATCTTACCCACCGCCTGCTCTTCCTCTTCCTTCAATCCGTCGCTAAGATAAAGGATGGAGGTAAGCCCCGTTCCGATGTCGTCGTGTATCTCTTTTGCGATCCGTTGTCTTTCCTGATCCTGGCCTTCCATCACGGCCCGCAGCCGCAGCATCCGCTGACGCTGCCAGGACAAGGCCAGGGCGAGCAATACGATCACCAGTCCTCCGCCGGCGGCCCATAGCCAGGCATTACGGCGACGCAGCATCTCCGCCGACCTTTCCAGCGCCAGGTCCTGTTCAGCCAGCATTTTGTCCTTGCGTGCGGTCTGATAGCTTGCTTCCAGGTCAAGGACGTGATTCCGCGTCTGCTCATCCAACAGGCTGTCATTGAGCTCCATGTATTTGTTCTTATAGAGCAGCGCCTTTTCCAGGTTGCCCAATCCCTGTTGGATCTGCGCGGATCTTTTATACGATTCGCTCAGGGCGGCCCTGTCGTCCGTGGCCACGGCCAGCGTTGTGGCCCGCTGGATACACGCATCCGCCATCCGCCACTGGTGCAAAAGGGCATAGGCTTCTGCCAGTCCCTGCATTGCGGCCAGCTCATAAGAAGGGTCCTCATATTTACGGGCGACATCGGCGGCCTGCTGAAAGAAAGGGATGGCTTTGCCGGGCTTTTCCTGGCCCGTATACAGTCCTCCCAAATTGACGAGCCCGTCCAGCTCCAGCGTATAATCATCGACCTCTTTCCCAATGGGTATCACTTCCTGCAGATGTTTCTCGGCGGAATCCCATTGGTGAAGCTGCTGTTCCGCCAGGCTTATATTGACCAGGCTCGAGGCTATGGCAAATCTATCATGCAGCGAAATAGCTTCCTGGTAAGCCTGCCGGGCATACTTATAGGCCTTATCATATTGCTTCAGCGCTAAAAAAACGCTGGCCAGATTGTTGGCAAGCATGCGGATCATTTTCCTGTCATTGATCTTTTCGGCAATCTGTAAACCCTGGACGTAGTTCTCGGCAGCCGATTGGAAAGAACTGAGATATTCATATTCGCTGCCCAGATTGGTATGGGCGATGGCGATGTCCTTCGGACTGGCCAGCTTTTGATAAATGTCCAGCGCCTGTTTGGAAAGTTCCAGCGCCTCCCGGTACTTCCCCCGATGGTTCAGGATAAAATTATAAAAGCTGATATACGTCGCCGTTCCCCGTGGGTACTGTAATTGGAGCGACAGGTCCCTGGCCTTGTTATAATAGAATACGGCGGAGTCAGGGTCCGCCGATTCAAACAGCTCTCCATATTTTAAATAGGCGATCACGGTGGACGTATCCTTTTTATCCTGGTGTATCACAGCCAGCAGGCTATCCTTTTTGAAGGACGACTGGCCGTATGATACGAAGCTCAGGACAAGCAATAGAAAAATGATCAGGTGTTTATTCACTATAGTATACGTCTTTTTAATGGAGTTCGTATTTATGGGACATAATAGGAATTTTTCCTGAATATTCCGCAAGTAACGGGTTTATGCGTCCTGTCCTGTGGGATAATTTTGCTGTATGAAAAAATTAGAGACCCTGGATTGGAGCGCCGCCACCGACAGCCTCCATGAACATGGATACGCCCTGCTGCCCGGCGTTCTGGATGTACGGGACTGTGATATGCTGATGGATGCCTATGACTCTCCCGGCCTCTATCGCAAGACCATTACGATGGAACGCTACCGGTTTGGCAAGGGCGAGTACAAATATTTTTCCTATCCATTACCGCCCCTGATACAGTCCATCCGGGAGACGGTGTATCCCAGACTGGTGCCGGTGGCCAATGCATGGATGAAGGCGTTGAATGATCCCCGGGTTTTTCCGGGGGAGCTTACCGGCTTATTGTCTCAGTGTCGTGACCATGGTCAGGACAAACCGACGGTACTGGTCCTCCAATATGGGGAAGGGGGACATAATACGTTGCACCAGGACCTGTATGGGGAAGTTTTTTTCCCTATGCAGCTGGTGCTTTTCCTGGATGAGCCTGGCGAGGATTATACGGGTGGCGAGTTTGTGCTGGTGCAGCAGACGCCCCGTGCGCAATCGAAGGCCATGGTGCTTACTCCCCGGCAGGGTGATATGCTGATCTTTACCACGAATTTCCGGCCGGTGAAAGGAACGAGGGGCTATTACAGGGTCAATATGAAACATGGCGTAAGCCCGGTGCATAGCGGCTCACGCCATACGCTGGGGGTTATTTTTCATGATGCGTCGTGACGGGCCTTCGGCCCCGGATGGGTAACAGCCGCCTCAATCCCGATCCGTCCGGAACCTCGTTACACCCGCATCCCAGTTAACTCCGTTACCCTTATGGACCGGCACCGCCGTAAACATCCATTTCGGAGGTACCTGCCAGTCGGCATTTGGATCGAACTTCCCCATGGGAAGCTTCAACAGTACTTCATTCCAGCCCTTATGTACCCTTACCGCCATAGGTTCCCTATAGTAATAATTTTCATCCACCATCGGGGCATTCAGCTGTCCCGATGGCCGGCCCGGAAAGGCCCACCCGGGTGGCGGGATGATGGTTCTGTTCAGCCATATTTTGCTCTTCTCATAATCCCATTCATCTTTTGGCGGAGTGGCATCGGCGCCGGACCTCGAAAGGTCTTTTGTCTCTATCCACATATGCAAGGTAGTGTCGCTGTTACTCCAGAACTGCGTATAGGCATACCATGTTGTATTTTCTTTTGGCGCATCGATCCAGGCTTTTACCGTACCAGGCCCCTCTGTGTGCCGGAGCCAGATAGTACCGCCCCTGGCAATGACCGCGGCCGGCGAATCCAAAGGCTGCCGTCCTTCCTGTTCCGGCCAGAAGACAGCAGACAAGTCCCCCTTGTTCTCAAAGGGACCCAATAATTTCCACCGGATGTCTTTTTGTTTGACATATACAAAGGGCAGCCGGCTAAAATATCTGTCTTTATGCCGGAGCAACCGGGATTCAAAGCTGAAAAAAGCTTTCGATCTTTCCGTGGTATCACCGCCTATTGAAAATACTACAACCGGGTGTCCTCCGCCCCGCCAGCTGCGTTCCGAAAAAGCCAGCATGGAGGGATATAATGCATTCTTGCTGATGAGGTCTGTTTCATCCGTCACATCCCTGTCATTCCATAAGCAGATCTCCGCCCCCAGCAGGGACGAGTCCCCAAATGGCTTCCCTCCTATCCTTCTGTTGAAAATAGTGACCACGCTGCCCATTGGATCGTAATCGCTCAAATAGAGGAACCTTGAATCTATGTACCGCAGGTCCGGTCTTTGCTCTTCTTCCTTCCACAGCTGACGTATGGTGTGGTTATCATAATTTCCGCCGGGCGACCAGCCGATGAGCTTTGTTCCATGTTTTCGCGCGACGGCTTCGATCTCAGGAAGGAATTGAGGGTTTGTTATTTTTACTTCATCCGCGCCAATGTGGAGATAAGGCAGATCGTACGTGCTGCATATCTCTCCGAATATCTGCTTTACCCATTCGGTACCTTGTTTGCTTTGCATGTCCACGCCCATTGCTCTTTTAAATGCGCCGCTGTGTCCGGGGATATCTATTTCAGGCACCAGCAGGATATGTCTTTGTTTGCAATAGCTGATCAGGCCCCGCATGGTTTCGATGCTGTAAAACATCCCGCTGTCCCTTGTCATGGACCCGGGGGCTGTCAGCCGGGGGAACTTCTTTACCTGTAGACGCCAGGCAATATCTTCCGTCACGTGTAAATGAAAAATATTCAGCTTGTACCTGGACATGATGTCTATCTGCCGGCGCAGCTGCTCCGGGGATTGGTAATTGCGACCTACATCCACCATAAAGCCACGCCAGGCAAAGGCCGGGTAGTCGAGGATCTTGCAACCGCTGAGCTTTTTGCCATCCGTCAATTTCGTCGGGGTTTGAAGACCATTGGAAGCTCCATGCTTGTCCATCAGTTGCATCAGGGTTTGGATGCCGTTGAAAATTCCATGGGTAGTATTGGCGACGAGAACGACTTTGTCCCGTGTAACAGACAGCTGGTACGCCTCATTCGCCTGACGCGGCGCCCGAACCTCGCCCAGTCCCAGGAAAATACGCCCGGTCTTCCCCGATGCCGATACTCGTATA
>DASZVM010001006.1:0-2743 GCA_035547295.1 Puia sp.
TGACAACATCATCCGGATCGAGGCAGAAGGGGGGTACAGCCATTTTTACATGAAGGATGGACAAAAGGTGCTTTCGTCAAAGAATATAAAGGAGTATGAGGATATACTGCCGGCCAATATGTTCATACGTGTACATAACTCGCACATCATCAGCCTGGCTTGTATCATAAAATACCACCGGGGCAGGGGAGGGCTGATAGAGATGGAGGATGGACAGATGATCGAAGTGGCATCACGGCGCAAGGAAAAATTCCTGGCTGCCATCTCTGGCTGAAGCTATACTTTTCTTATCAGGACTTTGCGGTATTCCCTGCAAAACGCTTCACCACTGAATTTTTGGGCAGCGATCTCCATGCTTCGGCGTCCCAATCCGGCTTTCAGCTCCGGCTGCGCGATCAGGAGGCGAAGCAGTTCAACGCCTTCCTCCACGATAGCGTCCTCTTCCGTTGCCCGGATGAGAAGGCCGTTCTCCATATGGGTGATGTAGTCGGGGATACTATTCACGGCTGTGGATACGACTACTTTGCCGAAAGCCATCATTTCCATGACGACCATTGGTAATCCTTCGAAAGCGGAGGTGAGGAGCAATACATCGGATGATTGCTGGATATTCCGTAAAGATGCTTCATCTGTGACATTCCCATAAAATTTGCAAAAGGGATAGTCCTCCGGGTTGACAACGTTCTCCACATCTCCCGCAAACGAGAACCGGATGGGCAGGTTTTTTTCGTGTGCCCTGGCCGCAATGGCGGTGATAAGATATACTCTTTTCTGTGGAGAGCCCCTGCCTATAAAGACAACCTCCAGCTGCGGGTTATCTATCTCACGGTATTGGGGGATATAGGTATGGTTTTCTATGAAATGCACGTTCTCATAAAAATGAAGCGGAACATTATTTTCTCTGTACTGCCGAAGGATCGCTTCTTTTAACTTTAATGTACTGCAGATCCTGAACGTGATCAGGTGGATAAAGCCGATGGAATAGCCCAGCCAGGTATCCAGGTGACAAAGCTCGACACGGCGAACCTCTTTTTTTAGATGAGGTATTATCTTGTAAAAGAAAATACATTCCCCTCCGAAGACCACGGGATCCTCAGAACGGTTGATCCATGCTGCCAGCACACCCCGGTAAAAAAAATTGACGAAATGAAAAAGCTTGTTATCTATTTCCCGGTGCAGGTCCATGACTCGTACATCTTCCTGTTGAAAAAGATGCCGGAACCCATTGTTCTTTGGTTTTTTGGAAAAGATAACCAGGGGTTTCCTGTCCTTTATACAAGCCGCAATATCGGCATTGTTCCTGATAGACCCCCCAATGTCGGCGGAGGGGAAGAACAAGAAATGGGTGGTTGGCTGTTTTAAAGGAAATAACCTGCCGTATAAGTAGCCCAGCCAGACAAATGGCGCCATACCCATCAATTCCAGTCTAAGTTTTATTCTTCCCCGATTGTAATTCATTCCGGCCGGCTTTAAACAGCAAATATAATTAATAAGCATAGAACCTGTCTGTTTGCACCTTAGAATGGGAACCCTTATTTTTATAATATCTTATGAAATATATCCTGTCGCCGGCCTTATTGCTTTTTCTCCTGCCCTGTTTTTCCCAGGATTACAGTTATATGCGTTATGATGTGAATGATGGATTGGCCGGTTCCAATGTCTATTGTATCACGCAGGATAAAGAGGGTTTTTTGTGGATGGGGACGGAAGGAGGTCTCAGCCGTTTTGACGGGGTCCATTTTACGAATTTTACCCTGGAGGACGGGCTGCCGGATATAGAGGTCTTGCAGATAATGGCCGATTCAAGGGAGAGGATCTGGATGGGACCGTTCAGCCAGTCAGTCTGTTATTATTACCAGGGCAGGATCCACAACCAGGAGAATGATACCCTGCTGAAAAAGATCCATATCAGGTCCGGTATCCTGAATTTTGCCGAGGACAAAGAAGGTAATATCCTGATAAATGAGGTGGGTGTCCTGCACCTGGTCACTACAACGGGAATAGTGCGGGACTTCGATTCCATCCGGGGGAAACCCATTTATTCCTATGCCGTCAGCAAGGGGTCGGACGGACATTTCCTCGTACAGGACGGAGATGAGGTCTACCGGTTTGACGGGAAGGTATTCACCCATTTCTTTTCCATCGATTTTGGCAGCGAGAACAGTAATTTTATCGTCCTCCGTTCCCAGATGTTTGCATGGCAAGGGAAGGAGCATGCGTACAGGTACAGGTTCGCCTCGCTGAAACTGGGCAAAACCTTTGATTTCGATGCGGAAAGGAATGCCATGCTGCATGTCAGCTTCAGTGTCGTGAGCGATAGTACCGTTTATCGCAACAGCACCAGGGGGACCCGGGAATACAATCTGTTCACGGGTACGGTGAGGGACTTTTCCATTGGGGCAAGGATCTCCAGGACTTTCCGGGACGATGAGGGCAATCTCTGGTTTACCAGCCTGGGGCAGGGCGTTTTCCGGCTGAATTCGGAGAATATCAGGAATATAAAGCTGATGGATAAGTATTCAGCTTCCTGGGTTCCGCTGACCATGCGACGTATCGGGGACCAGCTGTTGGTGGGCGGCAGCAACAGCATGCTCTATCAGTGCTCCCTGTCATCGCCGGAACATTTTACTTTGCGTGAACTAAAGCATAGCGGAGAAGCAAATGAGATACGTTATCTTGCAAAGATGAAGGACGGCCGTCTTTTGGTAGGCTCCAGCATGAGGTTATTTTATGAGAACGAAGT
>DASZVM010001007.1:0-3904 GCA_035547295.1 Puia sp.
CGTCTTGGGGATATTCGTCCACTTGATGATGTTCCCGATGATCTCACGCAGGGACTTCTTGGTGAGCAGGGCATTTACAAACCCTACTTCCACAGGCACGAACTGGTTGAACAGCACCCTTCCGACCGTAGTCTCCAGCAGCTTGTTCTCCAGCTGATCACTGTTATTCCTCACCTGCGTCTTCACCTTGATATAGGCATGAAGGTCGACCCGCTGCTCATTATAAGCGATGATCACCTCTTCCGCGCTATAAAATATCTTGCCCTCACCCTTCACTTTCTCCTTGTCCGTAGACTTCCTTCCCTTGGTGATATAGTAAAGTCCCAACACCATGTCCTGGGAAGGCAGCGTAATGGGCGTACCATTCTGCGGGTTGAGGATATTGTGCGAAGACAGCATCAGCAATTGGGCCTCCAGGATCGCAGCGCTGCTCAAAGGCACGTGCACCGCCATCTGGTCACCGTCAAAGTCGGCGTTGAAGGCCGTACACACCAGCGGGTGCAGCTGAATAGCCTTACCTTCTATCAGCTTGGGCTGGAAGGCCTGGATAGACAGTCTGTGCAGCGTCGGAGCACGGTTCAGCATCACAGGATGCCCCTTCAATATATTTTCAAGGATATCCCAGACAATGGCCTCTTTCTTGTCCACCAGTTTCCTGGCGCTCTTCACCGTCTTTACGATACCCCTTTCTATCAGCTTGCGGATGATAAAAGGTTTGAACAGCTCGGCAGCCATGTCCTTGGGAAGACCGCACTCATGCAGCTTCAGCTCAGGACCTACCACGATCACACTACGACCGGAATAGTCCACACGCTTACCCAGCAGGTTCTGACGGAATCGGCCCTGTTTGCCCTTCAGCACATCGCTCAGGGACTTCAATGCCCGGCCGCCTTCTGCCTTCACCGCATTCGACTTGCGGCTATTATCGAATAAGGAATCGATAGCCTCCTGTAACATACGCTTTTCGTTACGCAGGATCACCTCGGGAGCCTTGATCTCCAACAATCGCTTCAGACGGTTGTTACGGATGATCACCCGGCGGTAAAGATCGTTCAGGTCGGAAGACGCAAAACGTCCGCCATCCAGAGGCACCAGGGGACGCAGTTCCGGCGGAATTACCGGAATGTATTGCATGACCATCCATTCAGGACGATTGGTAATACGGGAATTGGCATCCCGGAAAGCCTCCACAACGCTCAGACGCTTCAACGCATCCGCCTTACGCTGCTGGGAAGTCTCATTGGCCGCCGCATTGCGCAGGTCGAAGGACAGCTGATCCAGCTCGATCCTCTCCAGAAGATCATGCACCGCCTCAGCACCCATCTTGGCAATGAATTTGGCAGGGTCCTCATCAGGCAGATACTGATTATCCTTCGGCAGGGTATCCAATATCTCCAGATATTCCTCTTCCGTCAGCAGGTCGCCGTAATTCTGCCCCTTATCCGTACGGATACCAGGCTGTATCACGACATATCTTTCATAATAAACGATACTTTCCAATTTCTTCGAGCTCATGCCCAATAAATAACCGATCTTGTTAGGCAGGGACTTGAAGTACCAGATATGAACCACAGGCACCACCAGCTTGATGTGCCCCATACGCTCCCGGCGAACCTTCTTCTCCGTCACCTCCACACCACAACGGTCGCAGACGATCCCCTTATACCGTATCCGCTTATACTTACCGCAGGCGCACTCATAATCCTTTACAGGACCGAATATACGCTCGCAGAACAGCCCATCCCTTTCAGGCTTGTAAGTGCGGTAGTTGATGGTTTCCGGCTTCAGGACCTCTCCATAAGATCTCTCCAGGATACTGTCCGGAGAAGCAAGTCCGATTGTGATTTTTGAAAAAGTGGCTCTGGGACGATTTTCTTTTTTAATAGCCATATTGCAATATGCGGTTTTTTAATGCTGATAACCAATAATTTAGACTGTAGAGCGTAGTACAAAAAAGCCACGAAGCCCAAATTAAGGAGGGCAAAGGTACGAATTTATTTAAAAATAACATTTTTCCCAAATGATAATAATGACAAATGCTTACCCCCTCGGAAAGCGCTTATCCTGAGATTTCACATAAGAAAATTCAATAATGTATGAGAAACTTGGCCCAACTATCTTATAACACCTTTTGCCGTCATTGGTTCACTCCTGCCGGGGAGAAGCCGCGTTCAGCCCGCGCTCTTTGTCACATTTTACATGATCGCGGCGACAATTGTCGCATTTTCTACAATTAAGTTGACAACTATCACATTTTTTACCCCTCTGCGCCCTTTCCTATTATCTACCTTTGTTCTCCGCTTGACTCTTTTTAAGATGTTTTAAGATGACATCTTACTGCTATGTGCTATACGAAGATGTAAAAAACTGCTCATGCTGATCGAAAGTCGGTATGACATAAAGTTTTTCGGATGACAAAACATCCGTTTTCAGTTGTATGGAGCACAAAAGAAAGCCCAGCATTGAGCTGGGCGAGATCATCAAATTACTGATGATAGTCAAGTTGATCCTCTCTATCCTTCGTTTACTATGGTAAATCCGAGGACTAAGAGAGAAAGAGTCGGGAAAGCAGCCCGGCTCTCTTTACAAATATACAAAACTCCCTCCATCTTTTCAAATCATTATCCATCCCCGCCCGGTGACAAGTCACCGTCAATTGCTTCTCCGTCAGTCCCTCATACGCCGTCAGCTGAAGCTGCCCGCTCTCCGTTCATTATTGGCCTCCGGCGATTTAGCCCCTCCTGCTCCCCTCCAGGTACTTCTTCCTTATCACATCCTGCACCGGAACATTTGCGATCTTGCTCTCCAGCCAGGATATGATATCCAGGTACACGAACGCCCTCGTCTCAAACCTGTCTCCCTCATACTTTTTCAGCTTCTCCAGCAGACCCGCCAGCTCCGGCTTTATCTTGTCAGGTGAAAGATTAAAGCTCCTCCGTAAAAATCTGAATATCGCCTCCTCCACCAGGCTTAAATTCTCCATCTTGGCCATAAATCGATAGACAGACTTGGTCAGGTACTCCAGCAACCCGTAATTCTTCAGCTCATAATGAGCGATCAGATGCAGCAGCCGCGAATAGCACTGAAGGTCCGTCCGCAGATCCACCTTCCAGTTGATGATCTTGTTCAGATAGTCGATGGTCCGCTCATAATCCCCGCTGCCGAAATACAGACAGGCTATCTTATAGTAGAACACCAATATCCGGTGGCGATCCAGGTAGATCCAGTACTCCTTCAACTTCTCCTCGATATACGGCACCAGCTCCAACCCCTCCGTAAAGGTCCCATCCAGGAAATGCTTGTTCAGCTTGGATATATAGAGATATACAAAGGTCTGTATCCGGTTATTCACATTGCCCGTCACGATCGCAGACTGGGAAAACGCCTCGAACTGTCTGAGCGTCTCGATGAATTTGGGATAGTTCAGCAGATCGAAATGCGCTCCCAGCAGGTTATGCATCCCCTTGATATAGTTGGATGTCTCGATAGGCAGCATAAACGGCTCCTTTTCAAAAAGGTCCACCCATTTTTGGGTATACCGGTAATACAGGAGAAAATCCTGCCTGATAAATGCATACCAGCAAAAACTCTGGTACTGGTACAGCTTTGCATAAAACCCCTTGCAGCCGCTGAGATCCGAAGGAAGGTTACGCTCGAAGAAGTCCTGCACGGCCTTCTCATCCTTCTCATTCCTGGCCACCCCATTGCGGATATACCAGCTATATAGCTGCAGCGAAAGATTGGACAGCGTGCTTACCAGCCGCAGATGGTCGTTGACCTCATCGACCTCCGCCGTCAACCTGTCCGCCCTGTCCTGCATGCTGCGGGTGATATGCAGCGCCTCGATCGTCTTTTCAAAAAAAAGCACCTGCAGCAGGAAAGTGATCTGGTTATGGGCCTTCGC
>DASZVM010001008.1:0-4535 GCA_035547295.1 Puia sp.
AAGCTTTCCGGCGGCGAAAAACAGCGTTTATCCATCGCCCGGGCGCTGCTGAGAAAACCCAAGCTGCTGATCTTCGATGAGGCTACATCCGCGCTGGATTCGCTGACAGAAGAAGACATTACCCGCACCATCCGCGAGATCTCGTCCAGGGGTGACCAGATAACAATTCTCATCGCGCATCGTTTATCTACCATCATGCATGCAGACAGGATCTATGTGCTGGAAAAAGGAGAGGTGGTGGAAACAGGCGCTCATATGGAGCTGTTGGAGGAAAAAGGTCTTTATTACGCCATGTGGAGGCAACAGATAGGAGAAAGGAAATATGCAACAATAAAAGCTACATGACACCCCTATCCGTCGTAATTATAACTTACAACGAGGAGAAAAATATTACGCGCTGTATGCAGTCGGTGGCGTCCGTCGCCGACGAGGTCATCGTATTGGATTCTTTCTCCACGGATAAGACGGCATTCATCGTTCAGGAATTGGGGGGACGCCTGCACCAGCAGGCCTTTACGGGTTACGGCTCGCAAAAGAATGCCGCTGCCGCGCTGGCCTGCCACGATCATATCTTATTTTTAGACGCCGACGAGCTGTTGAGCGAAGAACTCTCCAAAAGCATCCTCCGGGAAAAGAGCCAGGGGTTCCCCCAGGATTGCTATCTGATGAACCGGCTCAATAATTATTGCGGACAATGGATCCGGCATGGCAGCTGGTATCCCGACAGAAAGCTGCGCCTGGCTCACCGGAAGAAGAGCGCCTGGAGCCTCGATATCGTACACGAGTCCCTTGTCCCGGATAAAGAGGCGCGCATCGGTCTGCTGACCGGCGACCTTCTCCACTATACCTATTCAAACTATGATGACCATGTAGAGAAGAACAACCGTTATAGCAGGCTTTCCGCACAGCTGTTGTACGAAAAAGGGAAGAAGGCGGGCTGGATAAAGATCATCATCAACCCTTTCTGGGCTTTCTTCTCCAGCTATTTCCTCCGCGCGGGTTTCCTGGATGGGTTCAACGGTTTTGTCATCGCCGTCCAGGTCGGTCACCTGACATTCCTGAAATATATCAAATTACACCGCCTCAGAAAAAATCCGCAATAGCCGTACCTTTGCAGCATGTCTGCACAAGAAAAGCCAAATTATCTCTGGAGCATTCTCACCATGAAATGCCCCCGCTGCCGCAAAGGCCATATGTTCACCCAACCAAATCCCTGGAAATTGAAAAAGACCCTCCGGATGCCGGAAAAATGCCCGGAATGCGGACAGCCTTTCGAGTTGGAAGTAGGCTTCTGGTATGGTACGGGATACGTGAGCTATGCCCTGTCCTTTGCCCTGTCCGTGGCTACTTTCATCGCCTGGTGGGTGCTGGTAGGCTTGTCGACGGAGGACCACCGCTTCTTCTGGTGGATGGGTCTGAACGCCGTTCTGCTGGTGTTCCTCCAGCCATGGCTTATGCGGTTAAGCCGGGTGATCTACCTGTATTTCTTTGTCAGCTACGACCCCAACTACAAACAGACATCCGTAAAAAGCTTTGATTACAAGACAGAAGGCTACTTCCGGGACGACCAGGACAAAGAATGACCGCAAAATTGAAAGCCACCCACCCGCCGGTGAATGGCTTTCCTGTTTATGACATCGGGTTAGTAAATAAATAACGCCCGAAATACAATATTATTTTGTATAAGCGCGCCGCCTATCCTTTATCCGCCGGCTTTGCCGTGCTGAAATCCAACGGAAAGCTCAGTTTCAGGCTGATATTCCGCCCCATATTGTAAATGCCGTGCGTCGGGTTCGTGTCCGTGGGAGAGAACAAGAAGTATTTCAGCCGGCTGAGATGATCATAATAAGCCTTGTCAAGAAGGTTATCTCCATTCAGATACACGTTCACGATGGTCTTCCCTTTCTTATTGGTAAATCCACCTCCGATGCCTGCATTGAGAAGCGTATATCCCGCCGTAGGCGTCTCCGTATTATATGCCAGGAAGGCGCGGTTTTGCGCCGCATAATATTCCAGCTGCACTTTCACGAACGCATGTACGAGATGAGAGGACCTGGAGCTGAATTCATACCGCAGCTCTGAAAGTCCGTGCGTGGGAGGGATAAAAGGCAGATACTTCGCACTATCGTTGAGCGCCTTGCCTTTCACGCCCTCGTTATTCCCATAGACGATGGAAAGACTGTTCTCGAAATGCAGGGCCTTTACGGGATGGATATCCACGCTGACCTCGCCGCCATACAGACGCGCCCGGGACGACACATATTGAAAATAGGTGTTCCTACCTGTTATATCCATGGAATCCGACCCGTCGGCGCGCTGCAGCTTCTGGTTATAGATATAGTTGGATATAAAATTATTGAACAGGTCCAGCGTAGCGACAACATACCGGGAGGAATACACGAAGCCAAGGTCTTCTTGCAAGCTGAATTCGGGCTTGAAGTCGGGATTGCCCAGCTGATAGATATTGGTGCCGGGATGTACCCCATTGGCGGAGATCTCCGCGATATTCGGAGAGCGAAAGCCCCGGGCGATATTGGCTTTGACAGAAAACTTCTCGGAGAAATTGTAAGTGGCTCCCAGGCTGCCGCTCCAGCCCGTAAAGGTCTTTTTATAATCATCGAACTGGCGGGCAGCGCCGACAGTGTCCGCGCCGTGCAATGCTTTATCAAAACCCGTCACCGGGTCAGTAGCCGTATAAAGGGCGGCATTGTTAAACCTCCGTGTGTCAAACCTGATCCCGCCCGAGATATCCAGCTTGTCAAAGCTGCGTTTGGCAAGCACGAAGGGACCCATGTCCAGCTGATGATAGGAGGGGATGATAAACTCCGTCCCGTCCGTGCTGTTGTTCTGCTGATACATGCCGTTCAACCCCACCGTCACATTCCAGTCATCGAACTCAGGCAAAAAGTATTTGACATCATAGGTATAGCTGTTCATCTGAAGATAAAGACCCGGTATTTTGTAGGCGACAGGATGGCTGTATTCCCGGCGGATGCTCCGCTGAAAGCCCAGGTTCACCTGCAGCCGGCCATATTCTCCCAGTGTAAAGCTGTTGCCGGAATAGATGCGGTAGTGCTGCACATGCTGGTGCAGCTTTTCGATATGGTAGCTGCCGAGGTCCGCGCTGCTGACTAACTGACGGACTGTGTCTTCTTCCGTGATCTGGCGGGTAAAACGCCGGGTGGCGCTGTCACGGCTGCCGTCGGGTATCTCCTGGAGGTCGTCGAAAAGCACGAAGTCCAGGTGAGAATAGCCCCATTTGCGATGAAGTCCCAGGGATGCGCTGGCATCCGTCTCGTTAAATGCCGTACCAAAGACCCGGCCATCGATCTTATTCTTATAGTCCACCGCCTGTTTGTGAGAGATCCGCGCCATCCATTCCAGACCGTTCTTCGTCCCGCCCAGATAGCCCGAGCCGCCGAGGTACTTATTATTGGATTGATAGTCCAGCGTGACATTCCCCAATATCTTCCCTTCAGGAGCAGGCTGTGTAGGGATAAGGTTGACGACACCGGCAAGGGCGTCGGAACCAAAGCTGAGACTGGCCGGCCCCTTGATCACTTCCACTCTCTCCACACCGTACTGATCTACTTCTATGCCGTGCTCATCTCCCCATTGCTGACCTTCCTGACGGATGCCGTCGTAAAGGGTAAGTATCCTGTTATACCCCAGGCCCCGGATAAAGGGTTTGGATACGTTCGGTCCCGTCGTGACAGCCCTGATACCGGGAATTTTTGAAATGGCGTCGATGGCATTCGTGCTCAGGTTGGACACCAGATAGTCATGATTGATGGCCACGATAGGGACAGGGCTTCTTTTGATCTGGGTGGCCTTGGAAAGACCCGTTACCACCACCGGACTCTCTTCCACATATTCGTCGGACAGGGAAAAATCCTCCGTGACAGGCCCACTGATCCTCACCGTCCTTGTAAAAGTCTTGTATCCAATGGAATGTACTTCTATCAAATACCTGCCGGAAGGCAGGGAGTTAAACCTGTAAAAACCTGCCGTGTCGGTGATGACCCCCAGCTTCAGGTCGGGAATATAGACGGTGGCCGCTGCCAGCGGGGCACCCTTCTCATCCGTGATCTTCCCTGAAAGACTGCCTGTGCCGGGGATCCCGCCCCTTCCATCCTTCGCCCAGGCAGATAAAGTAAACGTCGAAAATACCAGTGTGAGAATATATAAAGCTCGATTCATGTCCGGAGTGCCATTTTTTTGCTACAATGTTTCAAAATTAGGCCAGCCCCGCCCCACGGGCAAATTTTGGGCATTAAAAGATGTTAATCACTTATTAATGTGCTATTTCTTCAGGACCACCGTAAAGATGGAGCCCTCCCCTGGCCGGCTTTCGCAGCTGATCTGACCATTCAGCTCTTCGCAGATACGCTTGACGATGGAAAGACCGAGTCCCGTGGACGGCTCCCCATTGGTAGGCTGAGAGGAGATCTTGCTGTATTTCGAGAACAAATGGGGCAGCTCATCCTTCTCGATGCCCACGCCTTCGTCACGCACCTTGATGCTGATGGCATCTT
>DASZVM010001009.1:0-3069 GCA_035547295.1 Puia sp.
AATAAGGATCTGATGAAGGTGGCGCAGGGAGAGGTATTGCAGACGAAGGTGATCGCTACTTATTCGGGCGGTGTGAAGATGCATTGATGGATATGCTTAGAATAACCTGAGTGTTTGCTCAGTATAAAGTTATTGGGCCCGGTGGAAGGGATAGGCGGTGACGGCGTTATTTTTGCGACATAACATTTTTCATTTGTAAAGGACCTATTATGGAATACAGGGAATTAGGCGAATCGGGCTTATCGGCTTCCGTCATTACGTTCGGCGCGTGGGCAATTGGCGGCTGGATGTGGGGCGGGGCGGAGAGAAAGGATGCGGTGGAAGCCATCCGGGCTTCCTATGATCAGGGGGTAACTTCCATCGATACGGCGCCCATTTACGGGCAGGGGCTCAGCGAGGAGATCGTGGGAGAGGCGCTGGAAGGTATTTCCAGGGATAAGGTGCAGATCATGACCAAGTACGGTATGCGTTGGGACGTTAGACTCGGGGAATTTGCTTTTCGCAGCCAGGATAATGACGGCAGGGCGTTGGAGATCTACAAGTATGCGGGGAAGGACAGCATCGTCAAGGAATGTGAGGATAGTCTCAGGCGGCTGCGGACGGATTATATCGACCTGTACCAGATTCACTGGCCGGACAGCACTACGCCTGTCGAAGAGACGATGGAGGCGGTGGGACAATTGAAAAAGCAGGGAAAGATCAGGGCGGCGGGTGTCAGCAATTACAATGTGGGACTGATGGAACGGGCGGAAAAGAGCATACGGCTGGCTGCCGACCAGGTGCCTTTCAGTATGGTGAACCGGGATATCGAGAAGGACCTGGTTCCCTGGTGTATGCGGCATAAGAAGGCGATCCTGGCCTATAGTCCTCTGCAGCGGGGGCTGCTCTCGGGCAAGATCAGGCCGGGGCATTCGTTCGGGGAAGGGGATACCAGGGCAGGTAGTAAGTTCTATAAGCCTGAGAATGTGGGGCGTATCAATAGTTTTTTAGACAAGCTACGGCCGTTGGCGGAAGCGAAATCAGCCTCGTTGGCGCAGCTGGTGATCCGGTGGACCATCCAGCGGCCGGGTATTACGATCGCGTTGGTAGGGGCGAGGGATGCCAACCAGGCCGTGCAGAATGCCAGGGCTATCGATGTAAAGCTATCGCCGGAAGAGATCCTCTTTATTAACAGGCAGTTAGAGGGACTGATGCTCGTGGATTAAATGTCTTTGTCTTTTCATGGCAAAATCCGTAAATTTAGCCATAATCAAAAAACGTTTGCCATATGATCAGATTCCATGAACTTAAAGTCGGAGATTATGTGCTGGCCGATTTCGAAGGTCAGCGTTCTGAGGGAGAAGTGATCGGTTTGAATGAGGGGGATAAGATGGCCAGTGTACAGACAAGTGTACAGGACTTTTGGTATACCCCGGATCAATTGTACCCTATTGCATTGGATGACAATCAGTTAATGCAGTTGGGCTTTGAAAAGGAAGCTTTTGAGGCAGGGGTGAAGTACAAGAGGGGGCCTTTCCGGATCCTTTTGCCTGCGCCGGGTAATTTCTCTCACTTTGAAATGTGGTACAGGGAAGACCGCCGTCATATTGCCCAGCCTATTTATGTTCATGAATTACAGAACCATTACCGTCAGATGACGAAGGTGGAACTGGTTCGTCCCCAGGGAATTCAGGCGTCTTAGGACACTTTTTTCAAGGGTTTTCAAAAAACTAATACAAAAAACTATTTTTTTTGCCGGAATTTTCATATTTCGGCATTATAGTCTTATCTTTGCGCTCCCAAAATCTGTATGGCTAAACAAGCACTCATTAAACAAGATGGTACGATCATAGAGGCCCTATCCAATGCTATGTTCAAGGTAAAGCTGGAAAACGGTCATGAGATCCTAGCTACCATCTCGGGGAAAATGAGAATGAACTATATCCGCATTCTGCCTGGTGATAAGGTAGGTGTGGAGATGAGTCCGTACGATCTGACAAGGGGAAGAATTATATTCAGATATAAATAGATATATAATCATGAAAGTTCGTGCATCCATCAAGAAGCGCAGCGCCGATTGTAAGATCGTGAGGAGGAAGGGCAAGCTGTATGTCATCAACAAGAAGAATCCTCGTTTTAAGCAACGTCAGGGTTAATTTGAAAATTTATAAACAAGTAAATATTATATGGCTCGTATTGCCGGTGTAGACTTACCAAAAAACAAGAGAGGGGAGATCGGACTTACCTATATATTCGGTATAGGCCGCAGCACTGCCCAATATATCCTGAACAAGGCGGGCATCAGCTTAGACAAGAAGGTGCATGAGTGGAATGACGATGAGCTGAATTCCATCCGTAACATCATTACCAACGAGTTCAAGGTGGAAGGTGCGCTTCGTTCCGAGGTGCAGATGAACATCAAGCGTTTGTTGGATATCGCCTGTTACCGTGGGCTGCGTCATCGTAAGGGTCTGCCTGTTCGTGGTCAGCGTACAAGGACCAACAGCCGTACCAGGAAAGGCAAGCGTAAGACGGTTGCCGGCAAGAAGAAGGTAGCCAAGAAATAGTAACTGATAAGCTGCAACCTGCCACTGGCGGGTTGCAGCCTTATAATAAATGCACCATTCGACGGACTGATCACGGATACCCGGTGCAGGAGGAGGGTTAGTCCGGGCCGTAGGGCAGCTGAGAGCTGTCAGCTATGAGCTTCGAGTAAAATTAATGATTACCTATTTTTAGATCAACATGGCAAAAGCACAACAACCCAGCGCGAAAGCAGCTGCGAAGAAAAGGATCGTAAAAGTTGACGTTTATGGCGACGCGCATGTCACGGCCAGCTTCAACAACATTATCATCAGCATTACCAACAAGAACGGCCAGGTGATCTCCTGGAGCAGCGCCGGTAAAATGGGCTTTAAGGGTTCCAAAAAGAATACTCCTTATGCGGCTCAGATGGCGTCTTCCGATGCGGCCAAGACGGCTGTGGATGCGGGTTTGAAGAAGGTGGACGTTTTTGTGAAAGGTCCCGGTTCCGGCAGGGAAAGCGCCATCCGTGCTTTGTCCAACAACAGCATCGAAGTAGTGATGATC
>DASZVM010001010.1:0-6063 GCA_035547295.1 Puia sp.
CCAGGTATTATGGACGGATGGGAAGGAGCACCGTTTTATAGAGGAGTCGGGCGCCATGAATGTGTTGTTCGTGCTGGATGGCACGCTGGTAACGCCGCCTTTATCCGACTCGATCCTGGATGGGGTCACGCGTGATAGCCTGCTGACCCTGGCTGTCCGTCTGGGTATTCCGGTGGCTGAGCGAAGAGTGGATGTAGAGGAATTGAAAGAGGCGTTTGACAGGGGGCAGATCAGCGAAGCGTTTGGATCCGGGACTGCGGCTGTCATCTCTCCTATCGGTATCATAGCCATAGACGGCAAGGATCATACGTTGCCTGCTGCAGGCGGGTCAGGCGTAGGGGCCCGGTTGAAAAAGGCATTGGAGGATGTCCGTTATGGCCGGGCAGTTGATACGGAGGGCTGGAATTTTATTGTTAAATAGGGGTTGAAAGCAAAGCGCCGTGGATATAAATCGGTAAATTGAAGCAATAATTTACCGATAATGAAGGAGAAAAAATTGCAGGGGCAGACCGCTATTGTCACGGGGGCCAGCTCGGGCATCGGTTCAGGAGTGGCGAAGGCACTGGCAGCGGCGGGGGCCACGGTTGTGATCAATCATCCGGTGGAAGCCACGGAGGCTGCGGCCCGGGCGGTATTGAACGAGGTCGAGAGCGCGGGGGATAAGGGTATCATTTATCAATGCGATGTCAGCAAGGAAGATCAGGTCAAAAAGATGTTTGCCGATGTCATCGCCCAATTCGGGACGGTGGACATCCTTATCAATAACGCGGGTTTACAAAGGGATTCTCCCTTCCAGGATATGACCCTGGAGCAGTGGAATTTTGTCCTTGGCGTGAACCTGACCGGGCAATTCCTCTGTGCCCGGGAAGCCATCCGTGAGTTCCTCCGGAGGGGCCTTGTACCCGATAGATCCATCTCGGCGGGTAAGATCATCTGCATGAGCAGCGTGCATGAAGTGATCCCCTGGGCGGGTCATGCCAACTATGCAGCCAGCAAGGGTGGGATCATGATGATGATGAAGAGCATTGCGCAGGAGTTCGCGCCATGGAAGATCCGTGTGAACAGCATTGCACCGGGCGCTATCAAGACACCTATCAATCACCAGGCATGGGATACGCCTGCGGCGGAAAAGCGGCTGCTGGAGCTGATACCTTATGGACGGGTGGGAGTCGTCGAAGATATCGGGGCTGCCGCCGTATGGCTGGCCAGTGACGATTCAGAGTATGTGACGGGGACCACTTTATTTGTGGATGGCGGTATGACCTTGTACCCGGGATTCAGCACGAACGGATAAAAAGATATGGGAAAAGAAAAAGAAAGACTGAAGGACGCGAACTGGAAGAAATGGGGCCCCTATCTTTCAGAAAGACAGTGGGGGACGGTACGGGAAGATTACAGCGTCAATGGGGAACCATGGATCTACACCACGCATGACATGGCCCGCAGCAAGGCCTGGCGGTGGGGCGAGGACGGCCTGGGCGGTATTTCGGACAAGCAGCAGGTGCTGTGCTTTTGCATAGGGCTTTGGAATGAAAAGGACCCGATCATAAAAGAAAGGCTGTTCGGGCTGTCCGGCTATGAAGGTAATCATGGGGAAGATGTAAAGGAGCTGTATTATTATCTCGACAGCAGTCCTACCCACTCCTATATGAAGATGCTGTATAAGTACCCGCAGGATGCATTCCCGTATCACCGGCTTGTGGAAGAGAACAGGCGAAGGACAAAAAATGATCCGGAATTCGAGCTGATGGATACGGGTATCTTTGACGAGGACAGATATTTTGATGTATTTATAGAATATGCCAAGGCGGACAAGGAGGATATCCTTATCCGGATCACTGTACACAACCGGGGGAAGGAGGCTGTTCCTATCCATGTGCTGCCCACTATCTGGTTTCGAAATACCTGGGATTGGGGATATGACGATTACAAGCCTACGATGATGACCTCCAACGAAGGAGATATCATTATCGAGCACAGGGACCTGGGTGAGTTCACGCTTTCGGGGGAAGAGCCGGATACGCATCTCTTCTGTGACAACGAGACCAATGTAGACAGGCTCTATGGCGTCCCGGGTACGGGTTATTTCAAGGATGGCATTAATGAATATATCGTTGGCAAAAAAGTAAATGCGATCAATTACCAGCAAGGCACGAAGGCAGCGATCCATTATCAAAAGACTATACCACCCGGGGAGTCTGTCACTGTACGTCTGCGGCTGCAAGGCGGCTGTGGTTTTATTCCCTTTTCGGATTTCGACGGGATCTTCGAGACCCGCCGTATCGAGACGGATCAGTTCTATGACGAATTACAGAAGGAGATCACCAATGAAGACGAGAAACGGGTGCAGCGACAGGCTTTTGCCGGCATGTTGTGGAGCAAGCAGCTGTACTATTACAACGTCCATCAATGGCTGACAGGTGATCCCCGGCAACCGCCGCCGCCTTCTCAACGGCTGATGGGACGGAACCATGAATGGAAGCATCTCAATAACAGGAATATCATCTCCATGCCGGATAAGTGGGAGTATCCCTGGTATGCTGCCTGGGACCTTGCCTTTCATTGTGTCGCCCTGGCCCTTATCGATCCTGATTTTGCCAAGCATCAGCTGTTGCTGCTAACGCATGACTGGTATATGCATCCCAACGGACAGCTACCGGCTTATGAATGGGCATTCAGCGACACGAATCCTCCCGTGCATGCCTGGGCTGCCTACCGGGTCTATGAGCTGGAGAAGCATGCCAATGGAGGGAAGGGTGATATCGCTTTTCTGGAGACGGTATTTCACAAGCTGCTGCTTAATTTTACATGGTGGGTCAATCGCAAGGACCAGGAGGGCAACAATATCTTCGAAGGCGGTTTTTTAGGAATGGATAACATCGGTGTCTTTGACCGCAGCAATACGCGGCTGCCTTTTGGAGGGACCCTGGAGCAGGCGGACGGCACCAGCTGGATGGCGACCTATACGTTGAACCTGATGCGCATCGCGCTGGAATTATCGATGTACAATCCCACCTACCAGGACATGGCCAATAAGTTCTTCGAGCATTTCCTTCACATAGCCTCGGCCATTGCCAATATGGGCGAAGGGTCGGAAGGGCTATGGGATGAAGAAGATGAATTCTTTTATGACACCATCCGTATACCTGGTGAAAAGCCCGTCCGGGTAAGGATCCGGTCGGCAGTGGGGTTGGCACCTCTTTTTGCCGTAGAGGTCATCGATGACGTCATTTTACAGGCTTTGCCTGAATTTGCCAAACGATTGAACTGGCTGCTGGACAACCGTCCTGACCTGGCAGCCCTGGTCTCCCGCTGGCATGAGAAGGGTTCGGAAGAAAAACACCTGTTGTCATTGCTGCGTGGCCACCGGGTCAAACGGTTGCTGTACCGCATGCTGGATGAGACGGAATTCCTTAGCAAATATGGCGTGAGGGCCCTTTCCAAATATCATGAAGAGCATCCCTATGAGCTGCGATTGGATGGCCAGGTGCTGCAGGTGAAATATGTGCCGGGGGAATCCGACAGCAATATGTTCGGTGGCAATTCCAACTGGCGGGGTCCTATCTGGATGCCGTTGAACTTCCTGATCATCGAGTCGTTGCAGCGTTTCCATCATTATTACGGGGATGATTTCAAGGTAGAATATCCCACGCATTCCGGAAGGCATCATAGCTTAAACGAGATCAGCATCGAGCTTACCCGCCGGCTGGCGCATATATTCCTCCGTGACGACAAAGGCAGGAGGGCTGCTTTCGGTGATTATGAAAAGATGCAGCATGACCCTTATTTCAAGGATCATATCCTTTTCTTTGAATATTTCAACGGGGACAATGGCAAGGGGTTGGGGGCTTCGCACCAGACGGGGTGGACAGGCATTATCTCCAAGCTGCTGATGCCCCGCAATGTAGTCATCGAGCCGGCCGCGAGGGCGACTGAGAATGTAGATAACTGACAACTGCTGTGTTCCTGCTATCCCACCCTGTTGATGGGTTGTCCGTCGAGGAATGCCCGTATATTGGCAGTCGTCACTTCCATGATCCTGGTCCTCGCCTCTCTGCTGATCCATGCGTTATGGGGGGTGAGGATACAATTCCTGGCTGTAAGGAGAGGATTATCTGTAGTCGGAGGTTCTTTTGACAGAACGTCCAGGGCTGCGCCGGCCAGCTGTCCCTGGTTCAACGCATTTGCCAGATCCTGTTCCTGTATCAGCTGTCCACGGGCCGTATTGATGAGAAAGGCGGTAGGTTTCATTAGCTTTAACAGATCTTTATTGACAAACTCGTGGTTATTGGGTGTCAATGGGCAGTGCAGGGTCACCACATCGCTGTTGGAGAAAAGCGTGGGGAGATCGGCAGGTTCGTCCGGTGTCCAGGGTTTTATCATGGGGCTGTAGTAGATGACCTTCATGCCAAAGGACTGGGCTATCAGTCCTACCCGCTGGCCAATGTTGCCATAGCCGATGATGCCGATGATCTTCCCTTCCAGCTCTATGATGGGTCTTTCCGTAAAGCACCAGTCTTCCGAGCGCAGCCATTTCCCTTCGCTGACGCTGCGTGCGTGCTGGCCTACCCTGTTTGTCAATTCCAGGAGCAGGGCGAAGGTGTGCTGGGCAACGGAGGCCGTACCGTATGCCGGCACGTTACAGACTACGATGTTTTTCGATCTGGCGGCGTCCGTGTCTATGATATTGTAGCCGGTGGCGGTGACGGCAAGCATTTTCAGACGTGGCAGCTGAGCGAGCGTAGCTGCCGTGAACGGGACCTTATTGGTAAGGACGATGTCAGCGTCCTTGCAGCGCTGAACGATCAGCTCGGGTGGCGTTCTATCATAGAGGGTCAGCTGTCCAATTGACGCCATAACATCCCAGCTGAGGTCGCCGGGATTGAGCGTATAACCATCGATAACGACTATGTTCATGATATTCATAGGCCAAATATATTAAAAAGATGTGCTGCATACGCCTGCAGGGTAGTAAGAATGCACACGATCAGCAGCATGATAAAGCTATGTTTTGCCGTAAAGCGAAAAAGATCGGCTTCTTTCCCTACCAGGTCAACGGCTGTCGCGCCGATGGCGATGGATTGAGGAGAGATCATCTTGCCTGTGACGCCTCCGGAAATATTGGCAGCCACGGTGACGACGGGGTCCACCCCGATGGCGACGGCTGAGTTATATTGCAATTTACAGAACAATGCATTGGAAGAAGTGTCCGATCCCGTCAGGAATACGCCCAGCCACCCCAGTACGGGAGCGAAAAAGGGGAAGAGGGATCCTGTGGCCGCCAGTGCGAGGGCCATTGTGATGGACATGCCGGAATTATTGACAACATAGGCAAAGCCCATTACCGAAGCGATGGTAATTGCGGGGAGCTTTAGCTGGCGCAAGGTGAGGCGGAAGGCCCGGGCGGCCATTGCACCGTTGGCCCCTATAAAGGGCATGGAGAGGATGCCTGCCAGCAGGATAGCTGTGCCGGCATTGGAAAGCCAGCTAAAGGTAAAGGGTTTCACGGGGAGGATAGTTCCATCGGTCTGGAGGATAGCGTGCTGAAGTCCCGGAATAAAGGCTTTGAATTGTCCGAGGTCGTTTAGCCTGTCTTTTATCGCGGGGATACCCCAGAGGATCACCAGCAGGGTCATGATCATAAAGGGGGACCATGCCCTGGCGATCTGGCCGGCTGAGTATCCGGGGCCGGAAGATGGTCTATGCAGCGTGGATGGTTTCCAGAACCTGAGAAGGATCATAAGGGTGATGATGGTGGTCACTCCTGAAAGTACGTCCGGCAGCATGGGGCTGATGTAGTTGGCTGTGACAAATTGCACGATGGCAAAACTTGCGCCGGCCACCAGGATGGCGGGCCATATTTCCCATGTTTTTTTTAATCCCGCGGTGATGTATACAAGATAAAAGGGAAGTAATAAGGACAGCAGGGGCAGGGTCTTGCCGACCATTTGCGAGATCGCCATCTCCGGCAGACCGGATACCTGGGAAGCCACCGTGATGGGTATTCCGATGGAGCCGAATGCTACGGGTGCTGTGTTGGCGATAAGGCAGATGCCCGCGGCA
>DASZVM010001011.1:0-3084 GCA_035547295.1 Puia sp.
CGGGTCATCGTCTTATTTTGATGCATAATTGTTCCGTGCGGGATTGGCTAAGAGGAAAATATAGTATCATTTCCAGAGAATTTTTGCGCAGCCTTCGTTTGTTTTTTGCCCTAGCTTGCCTGCGACGAAGCGTGTATGAAAAAGATACTTTTAATTTTTGGAGCGGCCGTGCTGATCGTATCGAACGGCTATTCCCAGCAACCCCAGGGCTATCTGAAAGAATTATTTGCAGGCCCCGGAGATACCCTTCGACATGCGGACTGGCTGGCTTCCATGCGGGCCTGGCGGGTTAAAGAGAAAGATAGCCTTCGGTATAGCGGCGCCGTCTATCTTCGTCCGGAATTGAAATGGACCAGGTCTTGTTACACCTTTACGCTGATGATGCCGCAGGACCGTTACTTCTACGATCCTGTGAAGGGCCGGTATACCGTAGATCGTTATCTGAACGATCTGGAAAGACGTTATGGCGGCATTGACGGGGTGCTGATCTGGCCGACTTATCCCAATATCGGTATCGATTCACGCAATCAGTTCGACCTGTTGGCGGACCTGCCCGGTGGGATAGCCGGAGTGCGGCAGATGGTAGCAGACTTTTCAAAAAGAGGCGTGCGCGTCTTTTTCCCGATAATGATCTGGGACCGGGGGACGCATCCCTTTGGAAACAACATGCCCTTGTCACTCATCAGGGAGATGCAGGAGGTGGGTGCCGATGGGATGAATGGGGATACGATGGGCGGAGTGCCGGAAGAGTTCAGCCTGATCAGCGATAGCCTTGGGTACCCGATGAGCTGGCAACCGGAATGGGCTATCAGCAACCTGAAGATGCTTGAATGGAATACCACCAGCTGGGGTTATTTCTGGACAGCTTCCGATAAGAAGGAGTATGACTATCCCCTGGCGCCCGGTGTCAGCGTTTATAAATGGCTGGAGCCCCGTCACCAGCTATTCGTGTGCAACCGCTGGGTAAAAGACAGGACGGACGACCTGCAATACGCTTTTTTTAATGGAACAGGCTATAATACCTGGGAAAACGTCTGGGGCATCTGGAACCAGGTGTCTGACCGTGACGGAGCCGCCATCCGCCGTATCGTCACTATTTATCGCAGATTCCCCGACGTTTGGAGCAGCCCCGGATGGGAGCCTCATATCATTACGCTGCAAAAAGGTATCTTTGCCTCCTGCTTTCCAGGCAAGGACAATACGGTGTATGTCCTGGTCAATCGCGACAGCGCGGATCACAACGGAAGACAGCTGCGGCTGCACTATGAAAAAGGTGTCAGCTATTTCGATCTGTGGAATGGTCTACCTCTCCGGCCAGAGATCACCGGGGATTCCGTCTATCTCAGCTGCCCCATGGAAGGACGTGGTTACGGCGCCTTGCTGGTCACCCGGTCGGGAGCGGGAGACAGCAGTTTTATCCGGTGGCTGCGTGTTCAGCATGCTATGGCTGTGCAACCTCTGAAACATTATTCTACAGCCTGGCGGCCACTGCCCCAGCAAATGGTGCCCATTACCGCCACTCCGCCGTCGTCCCGCTCGCCGGAAGGGATGGTGCTGATCCCTGCCGCAAAACAGTACATTTTCAGGTCGAAGGGCGTAATGCTGGAGGGCGACCAACTGTCCGATGCCATCGGGATACAGCATCCCTGGCAGGCGTCCGCACCGCGTGAGCAGCAACATGTCATGGATATACCGTCCTTTTATATCGACATCTATCCCGTCACCAACAGCCAGTTCAAACGATTTATCGATGTTTCGCATTACCATCCCGGAGATGATCATAACTTTCTCAAAGATTGGAAGGATGGAACCTTCCCCGAAGGATGGGCTGACGGGCCCGTCACCTGGGTCTCCATCGAAGATGCAAGAGCTTATGCCGCATGGGCCGGCAAACGCCTGCCGCATGAATGGGAATGGCAGTATGCCGCGCAAGGCATGGATGACAGGCTATATCCCTGGGGCAATGAGAAAGATCTTTTCCGGATGCCTCCATCCGATACTGGCCGGATCGTACGACCGCCCGGTGCAGTGACGGCCTGCCCACAAGGGGCGAGCCCTTTTGGGGTGATGGACCTGATGGGCAATGTATGGCAATGGACGGATGAATACCGGGACGAACATACCCGCTCTGCTGTATTAAAAGGAGGAAGCTATTATAAACCCAAAGGGAATTATTATTCCGGACAAACTCCTTCAGGATGGTATTTTCCCTGGGTCAACAATTTGAGAGAATATGGAAAATATTTATTACTATCGCCAGGTATGGACAGGTCTGCAACCATTGGATTTCGTTGTGTAAAGGACCGTTGACCCAGCTTAAAACGATGCAGGTATGAAATTATCCCGAAGGAACTGGTTGACCACCACCGGGGCTGCCATAGCAGGTTCACTCTTATTGCCAAAAGGACTGGAGGCCATGACGACGATGTCCGGAAAAAAAGACGCCGTGGGTATACAGCTTTACACTGTAAGGGACCATATGAACAAAGATGCGGAGGGAACGCTGCGGCAGGTGGCGGCCATCGGTTATAAGAATGTGGAACATGCCGGATACTGGAAGCGCAAATTCTATGGCCGGACGGCTGTCGAATTCAGGAAATTACTGGAGGGGGTGGGGCTAAAGCTGGTGAGCGGACACGTTTTTATAGGCATGGAGCACTGGGATGAAAGGCTGCAGCAGTTTACGGACGAATGGAAAAATACCGTGGAAGATGCCGTGCTTGCCGGACAGCATTACCTGATCACCCCTTCTATAGATGACAGCTGGCGAAAGGATTATGATACCCTGCTCAAATACCTGGAAGTGTTCAACCGTTTTGGCGCTTATTGTAAACAGCAGGGGATAAAGTTCGGGTATCACAACCACAACATGGAATTCGACACTTCTTTCCACGGGCAGCGGATATACGACATTATCCTTCGGCACACCGACCCTGCGCTGGTGGCACAGCAGATGGACATCGGCAATATGTATGCCGCCGGCGGCCGGCCTCTGGACCTGTTTTCACAATACCCGGGGCGGTTCGAATTATTACACCTGCGGGATGAGATAAAGAGTCCTGGAAAAGGCGAGCGTGATCAGGG
>DASZVM010001012.1:0-3798 GCA_035547295.1 Puia sp.
TGTCGCAGTTCTTATACCAGACCAGGAAACTTGATCTCCCTGGCATAGGCAGCTTTGTCCTGGACCCCAACGCCGTGATCCCGGAAGCTTCGGATAGGCATCTCCAGACACCCGCTTCGGGTATCAGCTTTAAAAATACCAAGATAGCCGCCCCGGATGAGGCGCTGATACAATTTATAAAGGAACATACGGGTAAGATGAAACCCCTTGCAGCCGCCGATCTGGATTTTTTTCTGACCACGGGCAAACAGCTGCTGAATATCGGCAAACCCTTCTACCTGGAAGGCATCGGGACGCTCATCAAGAACAATGAAGGTAAATTCGATTTTACCCCTGGAGAATATGCTACTATAAAGCTGGAAGATATGGCCTCCGATAAAAAAAAGGTCGCCACCGAGAACTTTGAAGAGCCGCCCAGGGAATATGAACCCGCCTCAAACAATGTCCGCCAGGGCGTCCTGCTGCTGGCCCTGATCGCAGGACTTATCGCCATCGGCTGGGGTGGATATTATCTTTATAAACGCAATAACTTCGTTGAACCTCTCCCGGAAAAACAGACCGTTGTTAACCAGGATACCACTCCTGCTCAAACCGACACCAGTGGGGCTCAGACCGGAGCCGGAGGAACAACCTCGTTCGCAGCAAAGCCGGTTGACAGCACCAGGCAAACCACAGCCTCCACACCAGTGGTCCCTGCCGGCTCGACCCTGTACAAATTTGTCATCCTCGAGACGGACCGAAAGGGACGCGCCTTACGCAGATACAATCAATTACTTGGCTTTCAGTTAAACATAAAGATGGACCAGAAAGACAGTACGTATTTCAAGCTTTATTTCCCCATCGTCGCCACCATCCGCGACACCACTCATATCAAAGATTCGCTGGCCGACGTATATGCCGCACATGTGACTATAGAACAATGACCTTATGCGACCGAATGCTGCTTATTGGATCCGGCAACTGCAACTGACATCCCACGTCGAAGGAGGCGCCTTCCGGGAAGTCTATCGCTCTGAGCTCAAAATATCCCAAAAAGCCCTGCCCGTATTTTTTCAGGGCGACCGCAATATCTGCACAAGTATTTATTTCCTGCTGTCCGGCGGACAATTCTCCGCATTCCACCGGATAGCTTCAGACGAACTTTGGCATTTTTATTTTGGCGATACCCTCCTCATTTATGAGATAGGACACTCAGGTATCCTTACAGTCCACCGGCTGGGGTCCAACATCGAAAAAGGAGAAAGCTTCCAGGTCCTGATACGGGCCGGCAGCTGGTTTGCCTCCACACCGGCAGAAGACAGCGAATATGCATTGGTAGGCTGTACGGTATCCCCGGGATTCGACTTTGCCGAATTCGAGCTGGCAGACCGGGTTGCCCTGATAAAGCAGTATCCGCAGCACGAAGCCCTCATCGAAAACCTGACGCGCGTTAATGATCCCGCGTCCCGGCCCCATGTTCCGGATAATAAATAACCCCTTCCTTCATCACCCATTTGACATTCCGTATCCGGGACATATCCTGCAGCGGGTCCCCTTCCACCACCAGCAGGTCGGCCAGCAAGCCCGGCTTCACCCTTCCCACCGCATCACTGATCCTGAATACATCGGCATTCACGGAAGCGTCGGGCACAATGCAATACCCTTCTCCTTTATCAGCGCGAAGATCTCCGCCGTACCGCCATCCCCATGTTCAATGGTGGCAACGCCCGCCTGGATCGCCGGGCGCAGCAGGTAAAAAGTATCCTGTCCGGAATGCTGCGGTCTGACAGCTATCTGGGCAGAGGCGGAAAAAAGATTGAACAGGACAGGCAGCAGCGCAAGCCTGTAAAAAAGATCTCTCATGTCGGTAAGGTTTATCCAATAAATTCAGCCATCATACGATGAAAATGATGCGTTCCCTGCTCCCGGGTCACCGAATACCGCCCATATTCATAAAAGCGGCTGCGGACTCCTTTTTGCACTGCTTCCACCACCTCTTCGTCCTCCATTTCCACTGTGTCGAGACCGGCTCCGGCCCCGGAATTATATTTCTCCCCGTCCGCGACATAAGTGAGGAAGAAAACGCGTGTCTCGCTTATGTTCATGGGGTTTACGATATTTACGCTAAGCCCCCACGGATAGAAGTTCATCATAAGGTTGGGGAAGATAAAGAAATAATAGGCCGCCACCTTTTTCCCATAATCCGGAGAGGAAGGAGGAAGGTCAAAACAATCCTCATCATCTTTGGCAATACCCAGCTGAAGATTGGAATACCTGAACAATTCAGTGGTATAATTCCCGAAATCGATAACCGAATTCAACCCTGCATGGACAAAAGGGATGTGAAATCCTTCCAGGTAATTCTCACAGTAAAGGGCCCAGTTCGCCTTGACGGTAAAATCCCTTGAAAGGTCCGGACGAAAAACAAAATTATCCAGGGGAAGCCAGCCCAGCCTGTCGATCATATCCTGTAAAAAAACCTCCGCATGGATCTGAGGATCAAGGGATGTAAACAGCCATTTCCCCCATCTGAACAGGGGTAGCGAGGCCAGATCGTCATTCCTGCCCGGAAAATCCCTCACTTCCCTGAATTCCGGCATGGAAAGAAACTTCCCGTCCGGGTGAAATTGTCGGCCGTGGTAGCGGCAGCGGAGATGATTTATCTTACAAGGCTCATGAACAAGGATATTCCCCCGATGGGTACAGACATTCGACAGCAGCCGGCTGTATCCCTCTTTATCCCGTACCAATACCAGCGGCTCATCCAGGTGATCCTTCAGCAAGGTCAGAGGATAAGCTTCTCCGGGACTTTTGACAAGGTCCGTACTACCGATGAATTGCCAGCTGGACGCAAAGATCTTTTCCTTTGCTGCTTCAAAAAGAGCAGGGTCCGTATACAATCCCGTGTCAGGCGTCCTGGCCCTGGCGATATCGGGGTCGATAGTAAATCTGGGCATAAAAAGAGGGTTGAGTATGTAATATAAGACCGTAAATTTGCACCCGCAAGAAAACACACTCATGTCAGAAGATCTTACCATTGCCTCCGGCACCAAATCAGAGCAGTATGCCTCTCTCCTTCCCCAGGTCAGGGCCGTCATCGAAGGAGAAAAGGATGCCGTCGCCAACCTGGCAAATATTGCGGCTGCACTGAAAGAACAGTTCGGATGGCTCTGGGTCGGTTTTTATACGGTAAAGGACGGCGAGTTGGTGGTCGGTCCCTTTCAGGGGCCGGTGGCCTGTACCCGCATACGGAAAGGCAAAGGCGTCTGCGGCACCAGCTGGCAGGAGGCCCGGACCCTGATCGTCCCTGATGTGGAAGCTTTCCCCGGACACATTGCCTGCAGCAGCTTATCAAAGTCTGAGATCGTAGTGCCTGTATTCCATGACGGAGTAGTGGTGGGTGTGCTGGACGTGGACAGCGTGTCGCTGAATACCTTCGATGAGGAGGACCAGCGCTGGCTGGAAGAGCTGGTAAAAGCCATTCCGGGAGTAAATGTTTTCTGATTTTAAGAGTTTATTAGCAGATCCTGAAAAAATAATTTAATATCGGCTTCGTTAAAGAAGCATCGCACCTATTAAAAGCATATGTCAAAATTAATCGTAAGCGCCTGCATTGCACTGGCAGCTTGTAGCCTCTCACCCAATCCCCAAAACACACTTGTAACTGGCGGCAATCCGAAAGAAACAGTTGCCACGGCTAACCCGGGGAATACCCTTCCATCTCCCTCCGTCATCCTGGGCCGGAAAGAAGTCCCCATTCTCTGCTATCACCAGATACGGGACTGGAAACCTACGGATTCCAGGACAGCGAAGGATTAT
>DASZVM010001013.1:0-4494 GCA_035547295.1 Puia sp.
AAAAGGCGTCGTGGTGGCGCCCGTCATGACATAAGTATAATTACCCCCGGAAGGGCCGCGTGGAATAAGGCCGCCGTCATCATACATCATCAGCATGGAGTTGATGAAGGACTCCGTCACTTCCGGGTAGACCAGGTCCCATAAGGTATTCAGCGACCACTGCGCTCCCCAGTATGAGTCGGAATTATAGTGGTTGAACAAAGGTTTTCCGTCTTTCCCCCGGGGGATATGACCCACTCTCGGTTGAGCGCCCGTCATGTCCATATATGTTCCGCTGACATCGCTCACCACCCTCCTGCCTTGCAGGGCATGCCACAGGTCGGTATAAAAACGCCGCCGTTCGGTAAGTGTTCCTCCTTCCACCTCTATCCGGCCCAGCCATTCGTTCCATTCGCGGCGGGCATCTTTCGCCACCCGTTGGAAATCCCAGTCCGGCAGCTCGCTAAGCATATTGTTCCGGGCTTCGGCGACGCTGACATAGGAAATAGCTATCTTCATCTGCCGCACTTCGTTGCTCTTCGTGGCAAAGCGTACATAGGCGCCCGTATGACGGCCGCCGATGCTGTCCTTTACCGGGATGATCTTCCCATCCCGCCATCCTCCGAAAGCGTTGAAAGGCTTGTCAAAAGCCGCTATGAAATACACCGTGATGGGCTTGGGCCGCCTGGCTGTGGCCGCCATGACCACATGGCCCTCCAACTCCCGGTCGCTGACCTTCCGGGTCACCGCGCTGTCCGTCTGTGAAGAGCCCAGCACCGTGGTAAAGTCAAAAAGGATATCGCTTTCCCGCGATGCAGGAAAAGTATAACGGTGGAGCCCCACCCTCATCGTGCTGGTCAGCTCCGCCGTGATACCGTAACTTTTCAGCACGACCTTATGATAGCCCGGATGGACGACTTCCTGGTCATGTGAATAAAGCGAACCGTAATGGTCCGGCCCCAGCTGCCCCCTGAACTCACCCGTGGTAGGCAGCACCGGGATGCCCGACAGTTCCCAGCAATGGATATGGCTAAAGCAACGGATAGTATCGACATTATATCTGTAACCGCTGGCCCAGGTGCCGCCCAGCACCATGTCCGGGCTCAGGTTCACCATGCCGAAGGGCCTGCAGGCCGAGCTAAAGAAAAAGAACCGCGAGTTCGCGGCATCCACCCGCGGTTCCACCAGGTCCACTTTGTCCGGGTCAGGGAGGGGCTGTGCCTGGATGACTGAAAAAGATAGGGTAAGCGATATAATTCCTGTTAAAACGATCTTCGGGATATACATACTTATTTTTTAACCAACTGCGCATATCAATAGCCGGTGTTCTGCTCCACTTTCGGGTTCGAATTATCGATCTCTCCCTGGGGTATGGGCCGTAACAGGAACTTGTCGGCAATGGTATTGCTGAATTTTGTCCATGGATTGAACTTCTTCGCACGTTCTATCAGCTTGCCTGTGCGCTTGAGGTCATACCACCTGCCGGTGTACTCTCCCAGGAACTCCCTGGCCCGCTCGTCCAGGATCAGGTCGACATTGATATTGGATGGCGTGGCGCGATACGACACCGTATTCAGATCGCTCACATCCCCCGGGTTGGCCGCGCACATGGGGTCTGTGCCTGCATTGGCGCCCAGCGCCCTGTCCAGCACTTTATTGTAATACACGTCCGCCGTACCCAGTGCGCCGCCCGTGGCGCCTTTGACGATGGCTTCAGCCGCCATCAGGTAGGCTTCCGCAGACCGGAAGATGGCGTCATTGCCTGTACCATAGCCGTCCCCGTAAGGAATACCCGGCTGCCAGAACTTGAAAAGGGCCGGATAGCTCGATCCGTAAGGCTCCGTCGTTCCCGGCGGTACTACTGCACCATAATGGTCAGTATTTACCACCTTGTACTTATGCGTGCCACCCGTTACATCCATTCCAAAATCGGCAGGGTCCACGGCCGGGTCATTCCAGGGCCGGTACAGCACTACTGTATCACCCTTGGCAAAGTTCACCGTCAGCGATGGATTGGTACTGGGCTGCGGCTTGAAATTATTCACCGCCTGCAAGGCCACCACATAGTTCAGGAAATTCCAGTTATACCGCACATCATGCTGCGGATCAAACAGCCGGTAAGCCGCGGGCGTCACCACCGAGACGGGTTGAAACCTGTTGTAGAGGCTGCTCCTGGACACAGCGCCCGGACAGCTGCCCGGATCGCCGCCAAAGACGGAATGCAGGTCATTGCCCTGGAGTGTCGTGCCCACGCTGGGGTCCCCCAGGTAGGTCAGGACATTGCTGCTGTACTGAACGGCAAAGATCACTTCCTTATCCTTATCGTTGGCTACCGAAGTCGCGGCCGTAAACGTTTCGTTCAGGGGGTTCTTATTATGCTGCGGCCACAGGAGATTGTAATTCGGCTGTAAAGGGTATTGCGTGATCAGGTCGTCGCACAGCTGCAGGGCGCTGGTAAAGTCCGCCTGTGATCCGCCCAGGGAATTGTTGAAGTTCCATCCCCTTGTCAGGTAAACCTTGGCCAGCAGGAACTTTGCTGCCCCCTTGGTGACCCGTCCATAGTCCGTCTGTGTGGCAGGAAGGTCCGTGACACATTGCGTAAGATCTTTGACGATCTGTGCATACACATCCTTTGCAGCGACCTTGGTCACTTTCTGGGAGGCAGTCGTCGTTTCTTCCAGCGGCATAGGGATATCCCCCCATTGCTGCACCGCCCAGAACAGGCAAAGACTGCGAAGGAAGACAGCTTCTCCCAATCTTATTTTCTTTAACGAATCGCTCATATCCGGGATATTGTCCTTTCTCGACACCACTGTATTGCACCGGTTGATCTCCCGGTAAAGCAGGGTCCATAGGGTCTGTATCTCCGACAGCGATGAGTTCAGCCGGACGTCATATTCATCGTAGGCGTCGCCCACAGCGCCCGAAACATTATAAACGACTGATCCGAAATCCTGTCCGGCGAATATATCTGTTCCGTTGAGCACCAGGTCCCGCTGCTGTGTGATATCCCTCAGCAGGGGATAGCAGCTCCGTACCAGGTCCTCGTAGCCCGTCGCATTTGTATAATAGGTCGTCGTAGTCCTGTTGGAGGGGTTGTTCTCGTTAAGGAAGTTCTTGCTGCACCCCGCCGCTGTCATGCCGGCAACCACCAGTCCCAGCATTATATGTCGTGTATTTTTAGAAATTTTCATGATTGTTGAGATTTCCGGTGAATGTATTTCGTTCCTAGAAGCCGATGTTCAGACCCACTGTGTAGATAACGGTCGGGACATCGTCGATGTAGGTCCCCGAATTATATTCCGGGTCCATGCCGTGGTATTTTGTGAATACGAATGGATTGGTCACCTGCAGGTAGGCGCGGAGCCTTTCCACCCCGTAGCGCTGCAGCCTGGTGGAAGGCATCGTGTAGCCGAAAGTAATATCCGAAATACGCAGGTAGCTCGCATCCTCGTAGTTGATGGCCGATTTATACGGCTGGGCGACACCCGGACCGTAATAGGTATTGGTCGGATTGTTCCGCGTCCAGTAATTCAATACGATATGGTTATAACGGGTGTTGGTATAATCACCCATGGTGCCCGACAGCAAGGCGTTATTGAACTGCGTGCCTTTCCGGTAATAGATGAGGAATGACAGATCGAAGTCTTTATAGGACAGCCGGTTGGTCATGCCCGCTGTCCAGTTGGGCAGCTGCGTCCCCAGGATCATGCGGTCGTCCGCGTCGGCTGAAGAGGAGATCGCGCCGTCCTTGTTCTTGTCCACTACGCGCACCGAGCCAGGCACCTGTCCATATGCTTTGGCGGCCACGCTGTCCTGTATCTGCCAGATGCCCGCAAACTTGTAATAATAGTTGGTCTTCACGGGCGCCCCGACAAACAGGCTGTTGCCCACATCCGCCGTTACACCCGATGCAAGGGCCAGTATCTTGTTATTGTTCTTGGCAAAATTGATATTGGTGGTCCAGCTGAAATCCCTGGTGGCGACATTCACCGTGCTGAGGGATATTTCGATGCCTTTATTCCCTACCTGCCCCACGTTGGCGTACACCGAGGTGAATCCCGTGGATGTAGGCAGCTGCGTGTTCAGGATGAGGTCCTTCGTTTTCCTGTCATACAGCTCGATAGCCGCCGTGATGCGGTTGTCGAGGAATCCCATGTTCAGGCCCAGGTTCAGCTCCTGGCTCCTTTCCCATTTGAGGTCCTGGTTGCCCAGCGTTTGCGGCGCAAAACCATAGGCTGCCGATCCGTCGAAATCGTAAGGTGTATTCAGGATCGTGGCCTGCGTGCTGTAAGGGTTGACGTTGGCATTACCTACCTGTCCGTAGCTGACACGCAGCTTCAGGTCGGAGAATATCTTCATGTCCCTGATAAAGTCCTCTTCGCTCATACGCCATGCGACGGCGCCGGAGGGGAAGAAAGCCCATTTATGACCGGGGGCCAGCTGCGAAGCGCCGTCACTGCGGCCTGTCAGCGTGATCAGGTATTTGTCTTTGTAGGAATAGTTGATCCTGCC
>DASZVM010001014.1:0-4448 GCA_035547295.1 Puia sp.
TCACTGAGGGACCCCAGATAAATAACCCCGTCCAGCAAGATCAGCGGGTCATTGGTCCCGCTGATGGACCGTTGGCCCCGTATAAGCACGGACGGCTGCCCGCCGGCTGTATTTACAGGCCCGAGGTTCAAACCCGCCACATTTCCCCGCAACGACTCCAATGCATTCATATTTGGCATCAGGGAAAGGGCTGAACCCTCTACTTTTACGCTGGAAACAGCGCCGGTGAAATCTTTCTTTTTCTGGGTGCCATATCCTACCACCACTATCTCACTCAATTTTGAAAAATCCTCATTCAACGCAATGGTAATATTCGTTCTCCCATTCACGGCAAATTCCGCCGGATTAAACCCGACAGATGAAATAACCAGCACAGCCTCATCATTTTCTACTGTAAGATCGAACTCCCCCTGTTCATTTGTGTTGGCACCATTATGCGTACCTTTTTCCAGCACTGAAGCTCCGACCAACGGGGAGCCTAAGGCATTTACTACCTTCCCATGTATGGGTACCCCCCTGATCACCCGATCCTTGCTTACAATGACGATAAGGTTGTCGTTAACTATCCTGAAATCAAGGTTCGTGTTGACCAGCAATTTCGCCAGCACGTCCCTGACAAGCTCGTTCTTTACATCCACCGTTACACTAGACTCCCCCTGCAACAGATTGTCGTTGAATAAGAACCGGTATTCCGTCTTTTTCTCTATCTCAAGAAATACATTGCCCAACGACACTTGTTGAAGCCGGAGCGTAACCCGGGTCTGAGAACGAACATTGGCTGAAAGCTGCAGACACAAAACGCAGGTAAGGACAAACGTCAACTTCATGGCCAGAATGGTTTTCTTGCATTCACTTCCGGGCACGACGGTACCCACAAGTTGAATTATTTTCATAACTTCGTATTGATATGGTTAAAGAATAGAGGGCATAGCATAGCTTTTCCACGAGACATGCATGGCCTTCTTTTTTTAGCTGTTTACGGGAAATGTGTTCGCATTTCCCGTTCTTGTCGTATGGGGAGAAGAGTTATGTAATAACAGTCATAAGCAATCGTTTTTTCGTTATAAATGGCAGTTAGCTATTTTAGTATATGATCACTGTATTCGTACTCCTGTTGAACTTATAGTGGAACGGATAGGAAAGGCTCAAAGCATACAAGGCATCCGTGATGATCTCATTGCTGAATGTCCCTGTGAACTTTTTCGACAGGATAGAACTGTCCTGCACCTCCACGGTTACATTGAACCAGCGCTCTATATCCCTGGCCAGCTCTTCAAAGGTCTTACCCCGGAATATCAGCTTATTGTTTACCCAGGCGGTTTCAATAATGGCGCTGCTGACAGGCTCGTATTGCACGGTTGAGACCACGATGGCGGGTCTTACCCTGGTATTTGCGTACGTCTGGCGGACGACGGTATCTTCCGCCATATTTATCTCCTTATTTGCGATGGATATCTTGTCGGTGGGTTTCAGGATAAGCTTTTCCTGCGGGCGACCGGGGAATGTGACCTCGATAGAGCCCTTGATGAGCGCGGCTTCCGTAGTAGCGTCCCCGGGATAAGCTTTTACATTAAAGACGGTGCCCAGCACCTTTACATCCATTTTTCCCGTGTGAAGCACAAACGGCAGGCTCGCATTATGCGCCACGTCAAAATAAGCTTCACCGGCAAGGATCACTTCCCGGTGGCTCTTGCCATAGTTCTCATCGTATTTGATCCTGCTGCCCACATTCAGCCAAACCTGGGTACCATCGGGCAATTCGATCTTTGATTTGGAGCCGTTCCTGGTAGAGACGATGTTTTTTTGCGGTGCGGCCGGAGGAGCCGAAACCTGTAATACATTCCATAAGCAGATGCCCACGGTTGCTATAATAGCAGCGGCGACGGCGTACCTTATCATGCGCCGCACCTTTTTCACGCCCCCCTGCTTTTCAAGAGAAGGCTGCTGACCGGCAATTTTATTCCGGACGCTGCTCCACGCTGTCGTTATCTCGTCCGCAGAGGGTGCTGATGCTGCCGGCATCGAAAGCTCCCAGCACGCATCTATTTGTTTCACCAGCTCAAGATCGCCGGGTGAGGCAGACAGGTGCTGGTTAAGTTCTAATTGCTCCTCGGGCGTAGCTTCGCCTGATCGAACCTTTGCCAGCAGCTCCCAAAACCTGTTTTTTTCCATGAAATAATAAATGCTTCCTTAAAAGACCGGAAAAAGGGAACAATACCCTGAAGCGATTTTGAAAATATTTGGGAAAAAGATCATTTACCTGTCCGGCGGGTGTTGTACAACTTGTTCTCCGAAGGCAAGCAAGTTTGCAAAGCAGCACCTATCTTACTGAGGGCCAATGACATTTGAGTCTCGATGGTCTTTACGGAAACATTCAGGAGATCGGCAGCTTCCCTGTATTTCAGACCGTCTTCCTTTACCAGACGAAAAATAAGCTTGCAGCGGGGGGGAAGGCCGTTGATGATGGTTTGTATGATCCGGACGCTTTCTGCCGAGATCAGGGTATTCTCAGGATTGACGGAAATGTCGCCAAACTCCACTTCGATGTCGTCGAGCCCGATGACGGTGTGCTTTTTCATTTTTTCCAGGTAGTCCAGCGCCCTGTGCTTGACCGCTACCAGCAGGTAATAATTTATATTATTGATGGCGGACAATACCTTCCTGTTCTCCCATAATTTCAGAAAAACGTCCTCCACGGCCTCTTCCGCCTGTTCACGGCTTTTAAGAACGGCTTCTGCAAACAATAAAAGACGGGGGAAATATAATTTGAACAGCTCGCCAAAAGCCACTTCGTCATCAAACTCCGCGATTTGCAGACATAATTCATCGATGGTAGTAGTTGGCATGGCAATGAGAACGTTACGGACGCAAGATATATATTTTTCCATACTTATTGCCTCCTACCCATAAGGGTAATGTTTTCATCTCTGTCTCATAGCAGTCAATGACGTTTTCCCGCAGCAAAAGCAAATAGATTCTTTGATCCAGCTTGCCAATAATTATGTGGATGACCAGCCGGAGAGGAGCCAGGCATGCCCATGATGCCGTGTCACTGGCTGAAAAGGCAAACAACAGCATCCTTATCGCCAGGTCCCTGCATATCCTGGGTGTTTGTTATGACTATGAGGGCAACCTCGATTCCTGCCTGTATTGTTTCAACAGGGCAGCGGGGATTTTCAGATCCCTCGACAATATCGAAAAATTATCCAATGTCCTCAGCGATGAAGCCAATGCCTACAGGCAGTCACTGGCCTGAATAAAAGGATGCCGGTCAATCTGCCCGCAAGCTCTTCACCGGGTTTGCCCATGCAGCTTTTATCGCCTGAAAGCTGACCGTCAACAAGGCGATCAGCATAGCCAGGAGGCCTGCCGCAACAAATATCCAGATGCTGATGGTGATGCGGTACTCATAATTTTCCAGCCAGCGATGCATGATCAGCCATGAGAGCGGGAAGGCAATGATGCAGGATATGCCCACCAGTATTAAAAATTCCCGGGATAATAAGGTGGCAAGTCCCCGTTCAGTAGCACCCAATACCTTGCGAATACCGATCTCCCGGGTCCTTCTTTCGGCTGTATATGCGGACAGGCCAAACAGACCAAGGCATGAAATAATGATGGCCAACGCGGCGAATACCCCTGCCAGTTTTCCTATCAACGTCTCTGTTCTGAACAGCTTGTTGAACTCCTCGTCCACAAAAGTATATTCAAAAGGATAGCCGAGACTGGCGCTTTTTACTACGGATCCTGTTGCGGCAAGCGCTTTGCCAAGATCTTTATTTGCCTTATAGCGGATGGTACAGGTATAAGTATTCGCGGTATCAGGGAATAGCATCAACGGCGCACCCGTGCCGTACATATTATTGTACACAAAGTCTTTTATCACTCCTATTACGGTGAATTTTTGATCACCGGATGTTATTACGCTGCCCACGGTACTTTTTTGTTTCATTATTTTTGCCAGGGCCTCGTTGATGATTATCTTATTGCTGTCGGATCTCATATCAGCCGAGAAATCGTGGCCTTCCTTCAGCTGCATGCCCATGGTCCTGACGTATTCGGGGCTCACGCCTTCAACGGTGATCAATACATCCTTGTTCGCTTCTTTTCCCTCCCAGCTAAAGCCGCCGCCATTGCTGTACAGCTGCAGCACCTGGCTTCTGCTAAGCGCTACATTTTCAACATCGCCGGTGGCCAGCAGCTGGTCCTTCAAAGCCCCGAAATGCGGTTTCATATCGTCCTGTACCTGAAAATATACAAGGCCCTGCTTGTTGTAACCCAGGTCCCTGTCTTTCACATGGTTTATTTCCTGGTAGATAATTACGGTGCTTATGATAAGCACCACGGATACGGTGAACTGCAGCACCACGAGCCCCTTGCGTATGAAGCCGGCGCCCCCGGACGTTTTTATCTTTAGCCCCTTGAGCACCATGATCGGGTTGAAGGAC
>DASZVM010001015.1:0-7065 GCA_035547295.1 Puia sp.
ACAATGCTTTAGCCATCTCCAATACCTCTTCCATCCCCGATGCCCGGTAGAACTCCGTCAATCCATAAATAGTAAAAGCGATGGCATAGATCTGTTTTTTCATATCCGCAGGTGTGCCTGCGGCAGTCACCGACCAGTAAACGCCTCCGAATGCCAGGTCCAGGAAATTTCCGGAAATATAGTCAAAGCTTCTTTCAGCCACTTTGAGGAGATGTGCCTCTTTCGTCAGGTTATAGGCTGCAGAGAAGCTCCAGAGGATACGGGCATTCAGGACGGCGCCTTTTATGGCGCCTTCCACTGCCTGGTTGTCATTGGTGAGGCGTCCGTAAAACCCTCCCTTATCATGATCGATGGTAAATTTTTCCCAGTAGTTGAGGATATGCGTCAGTTCGTTGTCAAACTCCGCCGCTACATTATTTTCCATCCCCGGAAGTTACGACAAGGTAGCCGACAATTCCTCCAACAGGGCTGTCTGCGCGGGATTGATGATCTGCGAGGCCGTCTCCAGGTCAAACCAGGCGCCTTTGCTCACCTCGGGGAAAGATTGTTTACGGCCACTGCGGGGAGGCCATTCCATTTCAAAGGTATTGCTGACGATGGCAGCGGGGTCCAGGTCACCGGGAGCGGCCCAGGCAAAAACCTTTTTGCCTCCTTTTTGGCGGATGGGCTCCAGCGCATAAAAAGGTCCGGACAATACATGACCTGTCTCTTCCCGGAATTCGCGGACGGCCGCATCCAGGGCTGCTTCGTCCCCGTCAAATTCGCCTTTTGGGATCGTCCAGGCGCCAACGTCCTTGTTCTTCCAGAAGGGGCCGCCCGGGTGGACAAGAAATACTTCCAACTTATTATCCGTCATCCTATAAAGAAGTATGCCCGCACTTTGTTTTCGCTTCATCGACGGTAACACCAGCAAATAACCGGCCAACTAGCCCTCCACCTTAAAAACAAAACCTACGCCATAGACGTTGTCGATACGGATGAACCTCGACATGCTGAGATGTTTTCTCAGACGCGAGATAAACACGTCCAGGCTGCGACCCAGAAAATAATCGTTCTCGCCCCATAGCTGGGTCAGTATCTCCTCCCGGCGGAGGACGCGGTTCTCATTCCGGAAAAGGTAGTCCAGCAGCTCGGATTCCCTGGGTGTAAGAACGATCTCTTTCTGCCGGCCGATGTGCAGCCGCAGGGTATCTTTATAGAATTGTATATCACCCCGTACGATGGGCGTGCGGCCGGCAGGGGTAGCCACGGGGGTCCGCCGGATGATATTTTTGATACGCAGCACCAGCTCGTCCACATCAAAGGGTTTGGAGATATAGTCGTCAGCGCCAATCTTCAAGCCACGAAGCCTGTCCGCCTTTTCATTGCGGGCCGTCAGGAACAGAAAGGCGATGTCGTATCCCAGCGCCACTATTTTTTCCGCCAGCTGGAACCCATCCATTTCAGGCATGGATACATCGATAAGGATGATATGATAGCGCCCGGGATCTTTTCTTATATGCTCATAGGCCAGCTTCCCATTCTGCAGCCAGTCCACCTCAAAGTCGGATATTTCCAGGTATTGTTTTACCACGTTACCCAGATCGGCCTCATCTTCTACCAGGAGCACTCTTGTTTTCATGTGTCTAATAGTTATAAAGGAATACTGATAATAAATGTGCTGCCTTCCCCTTCCGTGGAAAGAACATCAATTTTCCATCCGTGTGCGTCGACGTCTTGTTTTACATAGAACAATCCGAGTCCCAGGCCTTTTACCTGTGCGTTGTTGTTTTTCATATCCCTGTAAAATTTCTCAAATGCATGTTTGCGTATCTCCGGGGGCATACCGATGCCATTGTCCCGGATGGTGATGCTCATGCCTTTCCGGTCATCCATGGTAGTGACGATGATCTCCTTGTTCTCACGGTTGTTATACTTAATGGCATTGTCAAAGATATTCAGAAAGATGGTGGTGAACCAAAACTTGTCCAGCTGGACCTTGTCCCTGGCGGCATGTTTGTGGAAACTGAAGCTCGAACCGGCGCCGGAAAGCTTGAGCCTGTAATCCAGCAGGATCTCTTCCAGCAGGAGATGGATGGAATGTTCCTCTTTCTGCAGGGGTATCTTATTCATGGTGGTGATCTCCAGCACCTGGCTGATCAGCGTCCGCAGCCTTTCCGCCTGCCGCTGCACCACTTCCGTCAATGGTCTGATGCTCTCTTTATTAGAGATGATCTTCTCGTTCTGCATGGTCTTGTTGGCTACGATGATGGCGGCCAGGGGCGTATGGAATTCATGGGTGATGCTGTTGATAAAGTCGGATTTCATCTCAGACAGCTTTTTTTGTCTGAGCCAGTTGCGAAAGGTGATAAAGAACAGCAGGACCACGGAAGCAATGGACAGCAGGGACAGCAGAAAAGTGGGCATCATCAGTCTGAGCACCGTGAGCCGTCTGTTCAGGATGTCCACATGCAGGCTGAAAGTGATGCCGTAGGAATGGTCCATGGGGCTGGTGACGCTGAAAAAGCTGGCGGTATTGCGGGTTGTAATATCCTGCAAGGTGCCTCCTATCCGGATGCCGCCGGGGGTTTGCAGGGCGGGGTCGATGTCCGCATAGCGGCTACGCCGGCTGTAAAGATTGACATATTGATTGCTCTGGAAAGCGACGTCGATGGATTCGATGAGCAGCGCATATTCCAGCCGTCTGTCGATGTTGTGCTTCTTTATGATCAACCGCAGCAGGCTGTCGATGTTATTGGCTTTCCGCAGCGCCCGGAACGCGCTGTCACAAACCTTTTGTTTCAACAATGCAAACCCTGCCGTATCCGACCCATGCAGACGCTCAAGCTCAGACATGTTCCTGTTGATATACTCATCCAGTATCCTCTGTCCGCCCGGCAGGACCTTATCGTTACGGATGGCTGCGGTATAATCCGTATTGATGGCGCCCAGCTCAGCCAGGTAATAATGATCGTTTTTCAGCTCGTAAGTATTGTAAAGCAGAAAGAACTGTACGGAAGACAGTATCAGGAGGCTGACGATGGCGACGATCTTATGCGCGGTAGTAGTATATTTCACCATTAGCAGTTTTAGCAACGCCTGCGCGTTTAATATTCATTAACAATCCGTTTAATGTCCGTTGACAACATGCCGAATGTCCCATAAATATCTTTATTTCGCCCAAAAATAAATTCCAAGGCATGAAGAAATCCTTTTTATTCCTGACGATTGCTGCCGGCTTCATGGGCACAGCCAGGCCGCAAATGGTAGGTAAGGTCACGGATCCCGTGGATTATGTCAATCCGCTGATGGGCACCCTGTCCACACATGGCCTCTCCAATGGCAACACCTATCCCTCCATCGCTCTTCCCTGGGGCATGAACTTCTGGACGCCCCAGACAGGCAATATGGGAGATGGCTGGCAGTATACCTACACTGCCGAGAAGATAAAAGGTTTTAAACAAACACATCAGCCTTCTCCCTGGATGAACGACTATGGTGAATTCTCCATTATGCCGGTGGCCGGCGGTCTGCGTTTTACCGAGAATGACAGGGAGTCCTGGTTCTCCCATAAGACGGAGGTCGTCAAGCCGTATTATTACAGCGTTTACCTGGCGGACTATGACATCACCACTGAAATAGCGCCAACGGAACGCGCGGCCCGCTTCCGGTTCACTTTCTCAAAGACAGACAGCGCCTTTGTGGTGGTCGACGCATACGATAAAAGCTCTTATATAAAGGTGATCCCTTCGGAGAATAAGATAGTGGGTTATTCTACGCGTAACAGCGGTGGTGTGGCAAAGAACTTCAAGAACTACTTCGTCATCGTGTTCGACCAGCCATTCCTCTGGCAATCGGCCTGGTCGGGGAAAGACCTGAAGACAGACTCTCCTGAGCTGCAAGGCAAGCATGTCGGCGCCGTCGTCAGGTTTGCAGCGCCCCGGAGGGGAACCGTCATCAACGCCCGGGTCGCCTCTTCCTTTATCAGCATCGAGCAGGCGGAACAGAACTTAAAGGAAACGGACAATTCCACCCTGGAATCCATCGCCGCCAAAGGCCGCGACACCTGGAACAAGACCCTCAGCCGCATCCTGGTGGAAGGCGGCAGCATCGACCAGGTACGTACTTTTTATTCCTGTCTTTACAGGATGCTGTTCTTCCCCTTAAAGCTTTATGAAAAGGATGCCTCCGGAAAGATCGTCCATTACAGTCCTTACAACGGGAAAGTGGAAGCGGGTTATCTCTTTGCGGGAACGGGTTTCTGGGATACTTTCCGGGCCCTGTACCCCTTCCTGAACCTTGTCTATCCCTCCATCAACAAGGAGATGCAGGAAGGACTGATAAATGATTACAAGGAAGGCGGCTGGCTGCCCGAATGGTCCAGCCCCGGCTACCGCAGCGTCATGGTGGGCAATAACTCCGCCTCGGTGGTAGCGGATGCGTACCTGAAAGGGCTGAGGGGATACGATATCAATACGCTGTACGAGGCCCTGCTGAAGGATGCCAATAATGAAGGTCCCATCCCGGCGGTAGGCCGTGATGGAGTGGCTTATTACAACAAGCTGGGCTATGTGCCTTACGATGTGAAGATCAATGAGAATGCGGCCCGGACTTTGGAATACGCCTATGATGACTTCGCTATTTACAGATTGGGCAAGGCATTGGGCCGGCCTGCGGAAGAGCTGAAGCTTTATGCGCAGCGTTGCCAGAACTACAAGCATCTTTTTGACCCCGAGCATAAGCTCATGAGGGGAAAGAACCAGGACGGCACTTTTCAGTCCCCGTTCAATCCATTCAAGTGGGGAGACGCTTTTACCGAGGGGAACAGCTGGCATTACAGCTGGAGCGTATTCCATGATATACAGGGGCTGATCAACCTCATGGGAGGCAAAAAGACCTTTGTACGGATGCTGGATTCCGTCTTTATCATGCCGCCTGTATTCGATGACAGCTACTATGGCGGTGTGATACATGAGATCAGGGAAATGCAGATCGCGGGTATGGGTCAGTATGCGCATGGCAACCAGCCCATCCAGCACATGATCTATCTCTATAACTATGGAGGCGAGCCCTGGAAAACGCAATTCTGGGTACGGGAGGCCATGCGCAAGCTGTATAAACCCACGCCTGACGGCTACTGTGGTGACGAAGATAACGGGCAGACCTCTGCGTGGTATGTGTTCTCCGCCCTGGGTTTTTACTCTGTTTGTCCCGGCACGGATCAGTATGTGATGGGTACTCCGCTCTTTAAAAAAGCCACTATCCGGCTGGAGAACGGAAAGACCTTTGTCATCAACGCGCCGGCCAGCAGCGAAAAGAACCTGTATATAGAAAGCGCGAGCCTGAATGGTCAGCCGTATGGAAAGAACTGGATCTCTCATTTCGATATCCAGAAAGGAGGCGAGATCAATCTGACCCTGGGCGCCACGCCCAACAAACAGCGTGGGACGGAACAGAGCGCTTATCCTTACTCGTTCTCGACCGATAAAGATAAACCGTAACATAAAAAATGAAGCTTCCAACTGTCAGATCAATCGCAATTTTCCTGTTTACTTTCGCCACCCTGCATGGGATGGCGCAGCAGCATCGTCGTCATGCGTTATTGCCAGCGGGTGATTCCCTTGTCTCGGGAGGGTATACCCTTATTTTTGCCAGCAATGATGCCAGTCTGGACCCCGGTACGCGCCAGCATCTGATAGACGCTTTTTTCACGGTCTATCCGGAGGAGGTAAAACGATTCAACAAGCGCTCGCTTACAAAGATCATCTTCTTTGTAGATACTGCCTATAAGGGCGTGGCGGAGACGGGCAACGGGATGTCCCGTTTCAATCCTCTCTGGCTGAAAAAGTATCCCCAGGACATCGATGTGGTGACGCATGAGGTGATGCATGTGGTGCAGTCTTACAGGAATTACAATCCGGGATGGCTGACGGAAGGGATTGCCGACTATGTACGTTACACGTACGGGATAAACAATAAGAATGGCGGCTGGACCCTGCCTGATTACCGGCCGGGTCAAAGCTATCACAATGCTTATCGTGTGACGGCAAGGTTCCTTTTGTGGGTAGAGAAGAACAAGTATATTAAGATCGTGGACGATATGGATAATGCCATGCGGGAGGGGACGTATTCGCCTGAGCTGTGGGCAAAGCTGACGGGTAAGACCGTTGACGACCTTTGGGACGAGTATGCAAAAGATCCGGCGCTGGAGCTGACGTATAAATGATCTGGATCGTATTATTAACTATAAGCCTATCATTATGAAATGTTTAATTTTTAAGCGAGCGCTCCTGGGCGCAGGGGTGCTCCTATTGGGCGTCGGCTGCCGCAAGCAGGACGCTTTTCTTACTTCGCGGGGAACCGGCACGACGGTCCGTGCAGTGCATCCCCTGGATGATCCCACCTCACTTTTTGTCAGCGTCTATTATGACGACAGTGGTCCCGGCTATGTTGACGTCTCCTGGACGGGAGAGCCGGGCGGTACTTATAAGGTCAGCGTCGGGAGCCAGGCGATCATTGCCACCGGCAATTCGGCCAGCATCCAAAAGCATTATTCCAGTCCCAGCACTATTACGGCATCTGTTTCTACCCTGGATGGAAGCAAGACCGGCACGGGCAGCTATTACTTTGACAAATCCAATAGCGGCGCCAACGGCAATGTGTATAATCCACTGCCGCCCTTCTCCAATATGGAGATCATCAGCGACCTGGGCGGCTGCACGATGAATTTCACCTGGACTCCGCCTACTCCGTTCTCGGGTACCGCCTATTTCTACCTTGAGCTCCATAGCCCCGAGCCTCCCGGCTCCGATGGGGAATGGATCAACTATATTACGGCTAACTGTTCGACCTGGGATGGACATAAATCCATTCATATCAATCGCTATTATTATAATGATGCTATAATAAATGCAAGGCTCGTAATACAGAACACGCCGTATTCTGTGCTACCACCGTTATATCCATACTTCAGCGATGGCCGGCTTAATCTTTGGTTCCATCTACCGTCCACTTCATATCATTTCAGCGGTACGCAAAATCAGTTCTATCAAAATTTCTGATATATATTTACGGCCCGTTGCATAG
>DASZVM010001016.1:0-3471 GCA_035547295.1 Puia sp.
CCAAATATCCTCCATCCCTGTTATATGCGCTGATGACCCTGGGGCCGGCCCTGCTCTTCCTGGCGTATGCGGAAAGGCCATTGAGCCGCCTGGCGTCAAAGATCACCGTCTTTGGCAGGGTCCCCATGTTCTATTACCTGATACATATCCCCCTGATACACGGATTGGCCATCATCGCAGCCATGCTGTCAGGCCATTCTGCCGGCGACATGGTGGATCTGACAACCTGGGTAACCGCTAATCCGCAATTAAAAGGATATGGGTTCCCGCTCCCCGTGGTATATATCGTATGGATAGCGGTGACCCTCGTCCTCTATCCCATCAGCCGTCGTTTCGATCAGTATAAACGAGCCAACCAGGCGAAGCAGCGGTGGCTGAGCTATTTCTAGGCGGCATGGCGGCCCGTTGTCAGGCAGGTGGTAAGAATGCCAGCCCTTTTAAAAAGGCAGGTATATCTTCAGCGGGAAGCACAAAGTCGACAGCTACCTGGGAGAGCGCATGCTGCGGCATATACGGCACCTCTGCCGTGTCAGGGTCCTGGACCACCGTAAGCCCTCCCTGCTCCTTTACATATCGCAGCCCATCGACCCCATCCGAATTGCCGCCGGACAACAGGAGACATACCAGTTCACTGCCATACACGTCGGCTGCTGAACGGAAGGTGACATCGATGCTGGGCCGGCTGAAATTCACCCTTTCGGAATAATCGAGGGAAAACGTCTGATCTTCCTCTATCAACACATGATAGTCGGCAGGGGCGAGATAGATAAAACCCGGCATGATCAGTTCCTTTTCTTCCACCTCCTTGGTGGAAGCCAGGCTTTTCGATGCAAACAGCTCTTCCAGGTTGGATTCAAAAACGCTGTTACGGTGCAGTACGATCAGGATGGGTGAAGGAAAATCGCGGCGAATGACCGAAATGATACTCATAATCACCTGCAGACTGCCGGCCGAGCCTCCAATGATCATTAGCTTAGGTCGCCTCATGGATCTTCCTCCATATTTTTTCTTTTCCGATCTGCCGGTAGCGATCCGCTATCGGGGAAAACCGGAGGGACTCCTTGGCCCCCAGGGCAAGGTACCCGAAATTTTCCAGGCTATAGTCAAATATCTTAAACACTTTCGATTGCAGCCCCCGCTCAAAATAGATCAGCACATTCCTGCAAAGTATCAGCTGGAATTCATTGAAAGAGAAATCCGACACCAGGTTATGCGTGGAAAAGATCATCTTCGCCGACAAGGTGCTGTCGAATTTTGCCAGGTGATAGTTGGCCGTATAATAAGAAGAAAAATCCTGGATCCCCCCGGACTGTATATAGTTCTCCGAATACTTCTGCATCTGACTGACAGGGAAGATCCCCTTCCGTGCCTTTTCGATCACCTGTGGATTGATATCCGTCCCATAAAGCAGGGCCTTATGCAGCAACCCCGCCTCCTTTAATAAAATGGCCATGGAATAGACCTCCTCCCCCGTGGAACATCCCGCATGCCATATACGGATAAAGGGATAGGTAGCCAGGACAGGCAGGATGGTTGTCCGCAGCGTACGATAAAAAGACGGATCCCGGAGCATCTCCGTTACATTTACCGTGATCTCCTCTACAAAACGCCGGAAATACAACGGGTCATGCTGCAGCCGGTGACGGAATTCCGCAAAGCTTGGGAATTTATCAAGGGTGAACAGCCGTTGCACCCTCCGCTGAAGACTTGCCTTTGAATATTCGGTAAAATCATACCCGTACCTGGTAAAAAGGTCATTTAACAAAATGTCCAGTTCCTCATATCGGATGGTAGTGATCAAGGGTCTTTATGTCGTTTTTGCGTTGCAGTCCCGGGTTTATTTTTCATATAGCCAAATCCTTAACAGCGACATCAGCTGATCGATATCCACGGGCTTTGAAATATAGTCCGACGCTCCGGCCTGGATACATTTTTCCCGGTCGCCCGCCATGGCCTTTGCCGTGACGGCAATAATAGGTATATGCTTCAGACGGGGATGCCTCCGGATACGGGCGATGGTCTCAAAACCATCCATCTCAGGCATCATCATATCCATGAGGATGATGTCCACGCTGCTGTTGCCTGTCTCCAGCACATTCAGCGCCTCCCTGCCATCCATCGCCGTCAGCACTTTCATCTTATGGGTTTCCAGCGCCTTGGTAAGGGAAAAGATATTGCGGACATCGTCGTCCGCCACCAGCACCGTCTTATGCTGCAGCACTTCGTTCAAAGCCCCTAATTTACCCAGCACATTGGAAGGAGCCTTCTCCTGCTCTCCATCCACCAGGTGAAGGAAAAGAGATACCTCATCCAGGATACGCTGGTAGGAATGGGCCGTCTTTACCACAATGGAGTCGGCATATTGCCGCAAACGGACTTCCTCTCCTTTGGAAATGGTCTTGCCCGTCAGCACGATGATAGGAATGTTCTCCAGCTCAGGATGCTGCCGGATGGTGTCCAGGCTTTCCCTGTCTCCTTCGTCGGCGGCTTCCCGGCTGAGGATCACGCAATGCACCGCTTCCTTTCCCAGCGAGGTGATACAGCCGGCAATGGTCCCTGCAATTTCAGTCCGGACATCATGCGTCCCCAAAAAATAAGAAAGGGCCTCGGCATGCCTCGTATTGTCTTCGATGATCAGCACCTTCTTCGAGCTGCGGTTCAGGACATATTCTATCCTTTCAAAAATGGCATCCATGTTCTCAAAAGCCACCGGCTTGGAGATAAAATCGATGGCGCCCTTGGTAAGACTTTCGTTCTTCACCTCAAAGGAAGAGATAATATGTACGGGAATGTGCCTTGTCTTCGGGTCCTTTTTCAGGTCCTCCATCACTTCCCAGCCATTTCTTACAGGCAGCTGGATATCCAGCAAGATACCCAGGGGATGATAGGTCTTTGCGAGGTTGACCACTGTGTCTCCCCTGACGGAAATGATCCCCTTGTATCCCTTCTTTCGTCCAAACTCCAGCAACGCTCTTGCAAAATAAGCATCGTCCTCCACGATGAGCAACGGTTTATCCATGGGCGTGAGAAGAGCTCTGTCGTCAGGTATATCCGGGGGAATGTCGGTGAGGGTAAGAACAGGTGTTTCCCCGCCCTGCGTCTGGCTGGTATCCTTCGGGATCATCGGAGCGGGCATCTCCGGAGCCTCTTCCATCTTGAACTGGGGGATGGTGACCTTGAACTCTGCGCCCTCGCCCGGTCTGCTTTTCAGGCTGATCTCCCCGCCCAGCAGCTTGGCCAGCTCACGGCTGATGGAAAGTCCCAGCCCTGTCCCCCCATACTTACGACGGGTGGAGCCGTCTGCCTGCTGAAAGGCTTCGAATATCAGCTGATGTTTGTCCTCCGAGATGCCGATGCCGGTGTCCCGGACGGAAAAATCGAGAAAATTCCGCTGTGCAGCAGGCTTGACCCGGAGGATAATGCTTCCCCTGGCCGTAAACTTAAATGCATTGGAAAGAAGGTTTTTTAATA
>DASZVM010001017.1:0-7409 GCA_035547295.1 Puia sp.
CCCCTGTCACATGCACCTGGAAAGTCTTCTTTACCGCCCTGCTATACCCTGCCTCCTTCCAAAGGTCTACATCCCTCGCTACCGTATCATTATTGATGGCGATGTCGAAAAGACGCCAGCCTGTGCAGTCCACACCTCCACCCCGGCCATACCATGGTTCTGCAAAATACAGCTCTACCCTGTATTCACCATCCTGTACCGGGTAGGTATAACCGAGTTTTCCCAGGCCGAATCTAAAGTCCTGGAAAAGAGGCCAGTCCGATGTGCCCCCGATGGGATCAAAGGTCATCCGTTGGCTGGCGAAATAAGCCGGGAGGCCGGGATAGTCGTCCGTCCACGAGTGAGACCCTTCGTCCGCCCGCCAGAGATGCCCATAGACATCCGTATAATCCGCCCCCCCGCAATTTACCCGGTATATATAATTATATCCTGTTGCGGGCCGGAGTATGTCCGTCCCTGTCACGAGCTTTTTGAAATGAGGTGCTTCAGGCAAATGATGCAGTACCAGGTCATCATGCGCCACAGGCCGGCCATTCACATAACCCACTGCATATAATACATTGTAACGGATGTCCACGCTGTCCCATTGGAAATGTCTGCCCCGGCCGGGGTTTTTCTTTCTTCCCAGCGACTGTCCATCTACGTCATTGAACAGCCGGACCTCATCACAATTCGAATACACTTCAATCCCATTCTTTACACCTGGCCCCGTCCATCTGTCCGGCCAGGTATGGCTGACGATATACACTATGGGAGCCGTTGTTTTCGGTGCGAAATTGGCCCTGAACATATAAAAAACATCCAACGGCTCGCCCCAGGGGGTCAACAAGCCTTTATAGTTGACAGGTCCAACCTTGTCCAGTTGCCGTAAGCCCTCACCCGACTGTACCCTGCCCGGGTTGTCATGAGAGGAGAACACCCAAAAAAATTGCCCCGCCGCTTCATCTTTTACTGTCTCCGCCCACCGGATCTTTGTCTCCATCAGCCGGCACAGCCTGTCCTCGCTGAACGCCGTGTCCCCATGGAGGTCCAATGTCCGCCATCCTCCGTACTCACCCACCAGCACCTGCTTCCGCAGGTCCTCCGCATACTTTTCCGGATCGCCGCCATATGTCCCTGTCCAGTTCTGCGGCACATCCCAGTCTGTCCCTTCACCCCCGTTACAGGTAGTCACCTTACGCTGGGATGAGGTCGTGGGGTCCAACTGCCGGATCAGCTCCGTACATTCCCTGGCAAAATCCGCCGGCAGCTTGCTCTCATTCTGCAGTCCCCACAACACCAGCGAAGGACTGTTCCGCCTCTCTTTTACCCATTCGACCAACGATTGCCTGAAATTCCTGCGGAATGCAGGCGTGTCAAACCAGATATGCGCAGAGAGCTGCGGCCACCAAAGCATGCCAAGACTGTCAAAAAGATGCTGGTATAAAAGGTTGTGCGGCTGATGCGCATCCCTGAAAGCGTTGAAGCCCCCGGCCTTTATTTCCATGACACGGGCCTTTATTTCTTCCTTGCTGAAGGCATGGCTTCCGCCCAGCTTATGCTCGTATTCCCCCACGCCATTGATAAAAACGGGTTTCCCGTTCAGGAGAAAGACGGTCCCTGTCCATCGTATGGTCCGGATACCGTACGGCGTTCTAACGCGATCAAGCACCCCATCCGGGCCGAGCCATTCCGTCTCCAGGGTGTACAGGCAGGGATCTTCCATGGACCATAACCGTGGATGAAGGAGGGCTGGCAGTACCTGACGGATCAGGCGGGTCTCGCCGGGTGATATTTGCCTGGCGGTGCTTGTGACGTCGGCCAATTCGTTTCCTTTGTCATCTATCAACCGCTGGATCACACGCCCTTCGCTGATGCGTGTGCTATAGTTTTTTATTTCTGTTTCTATGTATAGTCTTGCGGAGTCAGCGTTGGCAGTGCTGTCATTCCAAATATGCACGCCAAAGGGCTCGATCCTCGTGTTGCTGGTCATCACCAGGTGTACGGGACGAAAGATCCCCAACGGCTGCGATCCTTCCGAAAAACCCCGTTCGTCTGAGCAGCCACCGCATACCCAGGGCAGATCGCGTATGTTCGCCGGGTGGTCTGCTTTAACGGTTATAAGATTATCAGCCCCTTTATGGACGGCATTCGTAATATCCAATGTAAAAGAGGTCCTTCCTCCAGCATGTGTGCCCACCAGCTTTCCGTTGACATTGACAGTCGCATAAGAGCCTACACCTTCGAAAAATAAAAAATAGCGCGATGCCTTTGTTCCTATTGTAAAATGTTTTCTGTACCAGGCTGTCCCGTGCAGATTGCCATGTTTTAATCTTCTGTAGCCTCCGTAGGTGTCCCAGTTGTGAGGGATGTTTATCTGCTTCCAGTGGATGCTGTCCATTGTCGTCTCCCAACCCGTGTTTAGAGGAATCTCGTGGCGGGGGGCGGATGTTTCCTGGTGGCCCTCAAATGTGAGGGGGTAGCGTTGCCCTGGGCGGGTGTTCAACCGGATAATTTGATCTTTGTATCGTACGGCGCATTTACCCCCCAACCTGGAAAAAAGCTTTGCGCTTTGCAGTATTCCTTTTTGCCATTTTATATCCAGCTCAAAATCTCCCCTGGCGCAGATACCTTTTACTTCTCCGTCCGGCAGTGCGTGAGGGAGCGCGGGCAATAGTTCGATGACACCATCCTGGCTCTGCACCAGCATTTCTGCCACGCCCGCAGCACCTCCAAAATTCCCGTCTATCTGAAAGGGCGGATGCGCATCCAGCATGTTGGGATAGACGCCGCCTTTTTCTCCCGTGGCGCCTACTGCCGAGGACAATAATTTGTTCAGTAACGACATCGCATGATCACCGTCCCTGAACCGTGCCCAGCAATTCACTTTCCAGGCGAGGCTCCAACCTGTACCTTCATCACCTCTGTAAATAAGGGACTGACGAGCCGCCTTCATCATTGTCGTATCCTTCCAGGTAATGTCAGTACCCGGATAAACACCCCATAAATGAGAGATATGCCGGTGCGTATCCGCCGTGTCGTCCTTATCCTCCATCCACTCCTGCAGCTGGCCGTGGCGGCCTATTTTGTCCGGGGCTATTAGTGCTACTTTTTCGGATAGCAGCTTGCGGAAGGCGGGATCGATGTTCAGCGTTTCACTGGCGATGATGCAATTTTTGAAAAGGTCACGTATGATCTGGTGATCCATGGCCGGCCCCGCCACGAGGCCCCCATGCTCGGGAGAATTGGATGGCGTGCTGATCAGCCTGCCTGTTATGGGGTCTTTGATAAGGAAACGGGTAAAGAACTCCGCCGCAGCCTTTATCACAGGATAATATTCCCGTAGAAATGTTTTATCCCTTGTAAAAAGATAATGTTCCCAGATCTGGTGACAAAGCCATGCGCCTCCTGTCACCCAGATGCCATGGTTCGATGCATTGATGGGCGCTGTACCGCACCAGAGGTCCGTATTGTGATGCAGGACCCAGCCGGGCGCCCGGTAATAGGCTTTCGCCGTGGCGGCGCCGGCTACAGCAAGGTCTTTGATCCGGCGGAAGAGAGGGTTTGAACAGCCGGAGAGGTTCAATACTTCGGCAGGCCAGTAATTCATTTCAAGGTTGATATTGGTCGTGTACTTGCTTCCCCAGGGCGGGGTCAGGAGATCGTTCCAGATACCCTGCAAATTGGCGGGGAGCCGGGCATGGGGATTTGAAGAGGAGATCAGGAGATAACGGGCGTATTGGACATATAAGGCCAACAGTTCAGGGTCTTTTTGTGGTGTATATTGCAGGATGCGTTCGTCTGTGGGGAAAGGACCGGCTGAAGAGAGTGAACCTGCCGAAGGGCCGAGACGGATGGAAAAGGCATCGAAGTAACGCCGGTATTCCTGTATATGCGCCGCACGTATGACATGGTAGGCGGGCAGCTTTCTCATTATTTCGCTGCAAATCCTTTCCGGGTTGCCCGAGATGTTCCTGTAGTTTATAAAATTCGTAGCTGCTGTCAGATAAAAGGTGAGGGTATCGGCGTCTTTGACAATGATATTCCTGTCTGACACTTTCACCTGTCCGCCGGATGCCTGGACCCGGAGGTAGCTCACCCCTTTTAAAGCGCCATTGCTGACCTTCACGTATAAAGCCAGCGTGCTGTCGTCGATGCGGCGGGTGGAAAATTCCTTGTGCGGGGTTTTCAATAAAGCGTGCAGGTCGATGCTGTGGGGTTTGTCCGCGGCCAGATGCACGGCCAGTACGTGATGGGAAGCGCTGGCAAAATATTCCCGTGTGTAATGAACGCCCTTATCTTCATAGGTAGTGGCAGCGATGGCATTGCCGATGTCCAATTGCCGGCGATAATTATGTCCACTGTCCGGGAATTCCAGGTACAGATCGCCGAATGGCTGGTATTGCGCCTGATATTTGGGCAATGGGGGTGGGGTATCATCCTGGATCTTGTACCGCCAGGTCCCTTCCAGCATCATCGCCTTTCCCTTTAATCCCGTCAGTCCGCCTTTGTCATCGAAGTTGATCACCTGTATGGCGATGATGTTCATACCCGGGTGTAAGATCGTTCCAGGGACCCTGTATACTCTTTTTTTGCTGATGCCTTCTTCGCTGCCTACTCTTATGCCATTGACATAGGTAAAGTCCATGTCCCGCATCCGTCCAAGCTCCAGCACGGTGTCCTTGATTGTCCTGTCCGCGGGTAACTCGAAAGAACGTCTGAACCACACCGCCCCATCCAACCCCTGCAAACCTGCCGCCTCCCATCCATCCGCCGTGGGTATGGTCATGGTCTTCCAGTCCCTGTCATCGAGGTCCGGGCGTGCAAATGTGGTATCCTGCCGTACTTTTATCAACCAGGTGGATCGTCGTATGGCGTACACTGAGTCGTCTCCGTCCTTTTTTCCCATGAAGTGTTGTTCTCCCAACGCCTCCGCCTCGGCCTGCCTGCCGGCAAACAACAATTTCCGGATGCTGTCCAGATAACGCCATGCATCCTCCCGCTGATAAGACCGCGGCCCCCCTGTCCATAAAGTGGATTCGTTGAATTGCAAATGGTCCCCGCCCACCCCGCCAAAGATCATGGCGCCCAGGTCACCATTCCCGATGGGCAATGCTTCCGTCCATTTTTCAGCCGGCTGGCGGTACCACAGCCGCATGTCTGTTTGCGCCGGGGGGAGTTTTTGCGCCGGGGAGAGTGTTCCTGCCGGTGGGAATGTTTGTGCCGGGGGGAGTTCAAATAACCAGTCCAGGTTTCTTTTGCCCGGCTCGTTCAGCCCGGCATCATATGTGCTCGCTTTGTCAAGCGGCCGGACAAAGCCCAATACAAGACAAAGCCCCTTCCCCAATTCCAACGTATGCGTCCCCGGTCCAAACGACCAGGCATGGACATGCACGGAAGGCATGCCTTCCACAATTATCCCATTGGCGATCCTTGTATCCGCCTGCCCGTGATCATTGGCATTAGCATCCGTCTCCAGTTGGGGAGGTTGAACATAAAGAGAATTTTTCTCATTAAAAAATCCGATCAGCATATCCACGGACCCCTTGCAGGTGAATTGCAGTTTTGTGCCTTCCTGTAATTGACGATGTGCCGGCTGCGGTATACCCAGCAATCCCTTTATTGGCGCGGCCACTGCCCTGATCAGCACATTGCTGTCCCTAAAGGGTCTCGCCCCGCTGTCGAGGTTGTATCGGCTGTCCAGGGGTTGTTTCCTGTCGGGGTTATGTCCGCCATCGGGTTTGTCCCCTTCCAGACTGACATCCACGGGTGTATAATGCGGTGGAATGCGGGAAACGTTGAACGAATCCATGTTCGCTATCAGGTGATCGTATTCTTTTTGGTATACGGGCAGCATCTCCGCCCATGTCTTGTATGTCCCATCCACTCCTCTCATCGGGATCTTTCTTTGCGCTGTCTGCATGCTGTTGGCATAAAGATAGGCGGGGGTCGTAAATTTCGTAAGCTTCCTGAAAGATAGGAGGCTGCTGTGCAGCAGCGGCGCGGCCTTTTTGAGATCCGAGATATTGCCGGAATATTTATATCTCAACACATATAGCGCCGCCCTCGCCTTGGCAGCGTAGCAATCGGCTAAATATTTGTAGCACTCCATATCGTTACGCAAGCGTGCAAATTCATCCCGTTGCTTTGTAACGGCCCCGGCGGCCTGGTCTATGGCGGCCACGGCCAGCTCTCCTGCCTCGGTCACTTCTTTACACACCTGCGGGGGCGTCTCCCCTTCATGGGGTTGATGCGTCCATTCTTTCTCTGCGTATTGGGCGAGGGATTCTCCCGGCGGACCCTCCGAATCATATAAAAGAGAAAAAAGCCCAAAACGTTCCGGGTCGATCAGCTGCGTCATCAGCATACCCAGCGTCAATGTCTGCCGGTTGCCGTCCGTTATCCCAAACCTTCTCAGCAGCTTGGGCGCTATCTCACCCGTCTGCTCATACGCAGCCAGTATCTCCTTCCCATGCGCCTCATCACACCCGTACCGGGCGGCCAGCTGCCGGCTCCAGTATAAGACCTCGGCCTGCCTGTCCCGGTGGCTATTCCACGCATAACGCGCCCAGGCCTTATACCAGATCCAATCCCTCTCCATCTCCAACAGCCTTGGCTCCGTCTTATCCGCCGTATACGGCCAGTCCCAATAAGATGCCTGTGGATAAAGATGCAGTCCCCCGGCCCCATATACGGAATGCATGGCCTGCACGCATTTTCGTATAAAATCGGGAGAGCCATAACGGAAAGGCTCCAGGTTGGCCATGATATGCACATTCTCGATAAGGGCCTTGCTGATATGGCTAAGCTTGCGGTGCAGCTCAGCCCAGGGCCCATGCGGCGTATAGGTGGTCAACGCCTCGCCATTGTATTTGCATTCCACATACAGGTTCTTATACAATGGCAGTGCGGCCTTCATGACAGCCGGTCCGTCGGTATCATGCGCCCTGAGCACCACCGGCGGTTCATCACCATCTTTTCGCCCCAAAGCCCTCAGCCCATCCCTGATACCCGGCAATACCGTGCCCGTAAACCAGTCGATATCATCCTGCCCTACGCCCTCCATGGCCTCACCCAACGTGACCATCAATCCTACATTGGGATACTTCTTTACAAAAGCCGCAATGGACTTACGGGTATAGTCGGCTATCAACGGAACGATATGGCGGCCCCTGTCCTGCGTCTTTATATGGTTATGTTCGGCGAACGGTTTTGACACGATGATATTATAGAACAACTGGATCAGCCAGATCCCCCGCCTGTCGGCCTCCGTGGCCAGCCAGCGGTACATCTCCTCATTCTTCCTGAACGTGGCATCATCGACCTCTACGGCATAGGGATAGTCCGGCAGCCGTACCAACGAGGCAAAAGGATGTCCGTTCCAGAGATACAGGGTATTCATCCGATTGTATACCATGGAATCCAGGTAT
>DASZVM010001018.1:0-3592 GCA_035547295.1 Puia sp.
AGCCTGAAGAACCCGGAATTATTCGCTCACTGGACGATCGGCGCAGTGCCATCGGTTGGATAATAGGAGCCGGATGAGGCGAGAGCCTCACGTCCGGTTCTGTGAGAACTTAGAGTTGAAACACTTTAATTTACTCGTTGATCAGGGCGAAGAGCTTGTTACGGCGGAGGGGCCGGAGGGCAGTGATAAGGTAGTTCTTTATCATGTGACTGATTTATTCTGTTCTCAGCGACTTCACAGGGTTCACCATGGCGGCCTTGATGGTCAGCACGCCGATGACGGACAGGGCTATCAGCAGGAGGACGGATTCGGTGATAAAGAATATCCAGGCGCTGACGGAAACACGGTAGGCAAAGTTCTCCAGCCAGCGGTGTACCAGCCACCAGCTTGCCGGCAGTGCGATGCCGGACGCCAAAAAAGTCAGCAGGACAAAGTCTTTGGATACGAGGGTAAGGATATCGGGTACGGTTGCGCCCAGCACTTTCCGGATACCTATCTCCCTGGTCCGTCTTTCGATGGTGAACAGGGTGAGCCCTGTGAGACCCAGCATGGAGAGGATGATGGCCAGGGCTGTAAAAAAGCCGATGGCATCGCCGAGGAGCTTATCCCTGGCTGCCAGCTGCCGGAAATTGTCGTCCAGGAAGCTAACGGCAAGGGGCTCTCCGGGTTTGAACTGCCGGCCCGCGTTCTGCAGCCATTCCATAAATGCGGCGGTATGACCTCCTTTGATCTTGATGGCAAGGGTATTGCCTTCCGGTGTATAACGGAGGATGGTAGGGGCTATCTTTTCCCGGAGGGATGTATAATTAAAATCCTTTATCACGCCGATGATCCGCTGGCTGCCATTGAGGGTGGTCCCGACGGGGTTGAAAAGGCCCAGTGCCGCCACGGCCGATTCGTTGAGGATAAGACAGTTGGTGTCTGTGATGAGACGCCGGTCAAAGTTCCTGCCGTCCTCCAGGCGTATGCCCATCGTGGTGAGGTACCCGTCATCCACGGGGAATACCTGCAGGGTCATATTCTCTTTCATCCTGGCGGTGCGGAAGGTAGCCATGGTAATGCTTTTTCCGGCGGGCGTGCGGTTGCAGAAGCTGGTGCTGACCACCTGGGATTGTTGTTGTACCAGGGTTCGGAAGGCCTCCGGATCGGGAAGGCCTTGAAGGTTCCCGACAAGTATGACCCCTTCTCCGTGGAAGCCTTTGTCCTTGTCATTGATGTATTGCAGCTGGCTGTGTACGACAAAGGAGGCGAAGACCAGGGCCGCAGCGATGGAGAACTGGACGAGGACGAGCGTGTTGCGCAGGCGGGAGGTAGGGTACCTCCTGCGGCCCGTCAGATAGAATGCGGGATAGAGACCTGCGAGGAGCCCTACGCCAAGGGAGAAGAGCAGCAGCCATCCGTAATGTGTGATCATCAGGGGCAGGGCGCCTGTCAGCGAAACGCCCGTGACATAGTGATACAGCAGGCCGATGACCCGGAGGAGGGCGATGGATATCAGCATGGCCAGCAGACTAAAGACCAGGGATTCTATGATGATCTGTCCCGCCAGCTGACGGCGGGACGCGCCAAAGGTCTTTTTGACGCCAAACTCTTTATTGCGTGTGGAGGAGCGGGCCGTTACCAGGTTCACATAATTGATGATGGCCAGCATGATCAGGAAGAGACCGATGGCGCTGAGAAGCCGCACCTGGGTAAGGTTGCCGCCCGGCCCCAGCTCCATCTTCAGATCGGAGTGGAAGTAAATGTCACGGAGGGGCTGGATGATAAATTTTACATTCATGTAGGCCTGGGAGGGATCGACCACTTTTTTCAGCAGACGGTCCAATGTGGCTCTTACACCTGTCAGGGAGCCTGTGCTTTTTAATTTGATATAATTATATACGGAAGAGGAAGGCCAGACGGTGGGATAGGAGGCCAGTCTTTCGGTGGTCATGGGCAGCAGCACCTGCGCGTCGAGATGGGATCGCTGGTCGAGGTCTTTGAGGACTGCGATGATCTTATAAGGGGTGTTCTCCTTGCCAATGAGCAGTGTTTTTCCGATGGGATCCCGGCAGCCGAAAAATCTCCGGGCATTGCCTTCGGAGAGGATGACCTCTCCGGGGGCCGGTCCTTTTTCAGGAATGGAGCCTGTGGCAGCGCTGTAGGCGAAGACCTTAAAAAACGCAGCGTCGATATAATAAGGATGGATACCTGTATAAGCCCGGTCGTTCGAGGAAAGCCGGACAGGCACCTCTTCATAAGACTTGTCAAAAGTGGTGGCGTATTCCACGTCCTTGCAGGCCACCCGGAGCACATCCCGGAGCATGGGCTGGCTTGCGGCAAAGCCTCCCATGTCAAAGAAGTCGGTGCCGATGCGGGCAATCCTATCCGCATCCCGGAACCCGCTGTCCGTGCCGAGCTCTTTTTCCGAGTATATCAACAGGATAAAGGAGGCCGCGATACCCATGGAAAGACCGCCCAGGTTGATAAGGGAAAAGAGGGGGTATTTCCGGAGGTTGCGCAGCGCTATTTTTATATATGCCTTCATTTGCTGAAGTTATGGGATTATTCGGACCTTAATGATCTTACCGGGTTAGCCAAGCCTGCCCGGATAGCCTGGAAGCTTACCGTGACAAGCGCGATAAGTACGGCAAGCAAAACCACGGCGGCAAACATCCACCAGGACAGGGTGATGTGATAGGCAAAATCCTGCAGCCATTTGTTCATGGCCCACCATGAGAGGGGAAGGGCGATCAGGGATGCGATGACTACGAGCTTGAGAAAGTCTTTTGACAACATGCCTGCCAGACTAGTGAGCGAGGCACCGAGTACTTTCCGGATGCCTATCTCTTTTGTCCTTTGCGCCGTAGTATAGGCGGCAAGGGCAAACAGTCCCAGACAGGCCAGCAGTATGGCGGTGAGAGAGAAAGTGCCGAACAGCTCGCCCGTGCGGGTCTCCGTCTTGTACAGGGCGTTGTAATCTTCATCCAGGAAATGGTATTCGAATGGCTGATGGGGAGCGTATTCCCGCCAGATGGTCTGCAGATGGGCGATGGTCCCCCGCAGGTCTTTGCCGGAAACTTTGACATACATCCTGCTTACCCATTGTGTGTCCAGGAAAAGGATGAGGGGGCCGATGGCCTCGTGCATGGAGGAAAAATGAAAATCCTTTACTACGGCCTTTATGGTGCCGGGGTCATATTTTGCCACTGTTTTCCCTATGGCATGTTCGGGTGTCCATCCCAGGGCCTTTACGGCTGATTCGTTCAGCATGAAGGTATAGCGAAAGTTCTTGTTGTTATCCGAGGTGTCCATCAGATGCATGTCGGCGGCATTAAAGTCCGTGCCGGCGACGATCTGCATGCCCAGGGTCTTTACAAAGTCAGCGTCGCAAGGGATGGCTTTGACGGTAAAGTTCTTGTTACCCGTCTCGGTGGTGGCGCTGAGACCATCTGTCCATTCCACGAACGTGGGTGTCCCCGAGGCGCCGCCGGCATTTATGACCTGCGGCACTTGTTTGATAGCGGCTTTGACGGCATCATATCTGTCATGTATCTCTTCGCTGGCCGGCAGCACCACCACATGGTCCTTGTCATAACCCAGCTTTTTATTT
>DASZVM010001019.1:0-3281 GCA_035547295.1 Puia sp.
CGGACGGACAATACGTATGAAGAGGGCTTCACCTATGCGGACCAGTCCGTACTGGATATGCTGCAATTACCCATGGTGTATGGCAATCGTGCCAAAGCCCTGGCGGAGCCCAATACGATAGTGATCTCACGCCGGAAGGCAGAAAAATATTTCCCCCATCAAAATCCTGTCGGCCGGCTGTTCTACCTGAACAATGAGATGAAGACACCCTGGAAGGTGGGCGGGGTCATGGAGGATATGCCGGCGACTACCCATCTGCAGTATGATTTCCTGCTGTCCCTGACGGGCCGTGAACTCTGGAAAGGGGAGCAGGACAGCTGGAACAACCAGAATTATGTCACTTATGTAAAGCTGCAGCCAGGCACGGACCCTGTACAAATGGCCGATAAATTGAAGACAATGTGGCGGGGTCAGCTGTTGCCCTTATGGACACAGTCAGGCATGAAGGATGCGGAAAAGATAGTAAAGACCATCGGTGTCACCTTGCAACCGATAGGCGATGTTCACCTGGCTTCGGATATAGATGACGGTGTTAATCATGGGGACATGCGGTTTGTACGTTTGTTTGGCGCCGCGGCTGTCTTTATCCTCCTGCTGGCCTGTATCAATTTTATCAATCTCTCCACCGCCCGGAGCGCGGGCAGGGCCAGGGAAGTGGGGCTACGCAAGGTCATCGGCTCCCGCCGCACGGGGCTCATCCGGCAATTCCTTTTGGAATCCCTGGTATTCAGCTTTTTTTCCTTTCTGCTGGCAATAGTGATGGCGTGGCTGCTGTTGCCGCTGTTCAATAAAATGGCGGATACTTCCATGGTCTTCCCCTGGCGGGAATGGTGGCTGGCGCCGGCGATGACAGGGGCGGCTGTGATCGTGGGTGTGCTGGCAGGACTCTATCCCTCCATCTATCTTTCCAGCTTCAAGCCTGTGGATGTGCTGAAGGGTAATGTCAGCCTGGGCGCCCGTCATGGAGGATTGCGCAGCGTCCTGGTGGTCTTCCAGTTCACCACCTCTATCATACTGATCATCGCCACCTTTGTCATCCATGGACAGATGGATTTCCTGCTGAACAGGAAGCTGGGTTTTGAAAAAGACCAGGTGGTGCAGGTGCAGGGAGTGGGCTCATTGAATAAGCAGATGCGCACTTTCCGGGATGAGGTCCTCAAGGTGCCGGGCGTAAAAAATGCATCGTACAGCGATTTTCTGCCTGTTGCCGGCAGCAAACGGAATATGGGTACGGTGTACAATGAAGGGAAGGACAAGGAAGAGACGGGGGTGGGCGCACAGTTCTGGAATGTGGATCAACGGTATATCCCTACCATGGGCATTCAGCTCGTGCAGGGCAGGAATTTCTCGGAAGACCTCCTGTCGGACTCGGGCTCCGTCATCGTAAATGAAACGATGGTCAAAAAGCTGCATTTGAAGGACCCGCTGGGCAAACGCTTTGGCAGCGGCAACTGGCAGATGAGGATCGTGGGTGTGATGAAGGATTTCAATTTCGAATCGATGAAACAGGAGATCGGTCCGGTATGTTTCCAGATAGGCACCTGGGCAGGTACGATGTCCGTAAAAATAAATGCGGCAGATATGAAGGGCTCCATCGGCCGTATCGGCGCACTATGGAAAAGCTTCTCGCCTCACCAGGAATTCCGGTATGTTTTTATGGACGAAAGCTTTGCGAGGATGTATGCGGATGTACAGCGTACGGGACTTCTTTTCACCAGCTTTTCCGTGCTGGCGGTGATCATCGCCTGTCTGGGTCTTTTTGCCTTGTCGGCTTTTATGGCGGAGCAACGGAGCCGGGAAATAGGTATCCGCAAGGTCCTTGGCGCGACAGTGGCCCAGATGGCCAGCCTGCTGTCCCTGAATTTTGTAAAGCTGGTGCTCATCGCCTTTGTCATCGCCTCACCCATTGCCTGGTGGGGAATGCATAAATGGCTGCAGGATTTTGTCTATCGCATCGATGTCAGCGGATGGATATTCGTGGGGGCCGGGGGATTGACGGTGGTCATTGCCCTGGCAACTATCAGCTTCCAGGCCATGCGGGCGGCCATGGCAAACCCGGCCAGGAGCCTGAGGGCAGATTGAGCATCTTTAAAATCTTCCGATATGCTAAAGAACTATTTTAAGATCGCCTGGAGAAGCCTGTTGAAGAACAGGGTTTCCTCGCTTGTCAACATCGGCGGTCTTGCCGTTGGGATGGCTGTCGCCATGCTTACGGGGTTATGGCTGCATGATGAACTGTCGTTTAATAAATATCATGAGAATTATGACCGTATCGCCAGGGTTGCCATCAGCGGCGCCGCACCCCAGGGCCCTTTTATCAGCCCGACGATGTCCTATCCGCTGGCAAATGAGCTGGTGACAAATTATCGCGACAGGTTCAAACGGCTTGTAAGGATATCCTGGAGCGGGGAAAGTATCTTATCCGCTGGGGATAAGAGGATCTCCCGGAAAGGGCAATATATGGATGAAGAGGCACCGGATATGTTCACCTTAAAAATGATCAGGGGCACCCGGGCGGGTCTGCATGAGCTTTATTCCATACTTCTTTCCGCATCGACGGCCAGGACTTTGTTTGGTGGCACGGACCCGGTGGGTCGGGTGATCCGTATCAATAATGAAACGAGCGTAAAGGTTACGGGGGTGTATGAGGACCTGCCCCTGAACACGGAGCTTAATCATGTCAAATTTATTGCCCCTTTCGCATTGTGGCTAAAACAGAATGACTGGATCGAACGTACCGCAGCCAATCAGTGGTGGAACCATTTTTTCAAGCTTTTTGTGGAAATAAAACCCGGTACCAGTTTTGAGGCTATCGATCGTCAGATAGCAAATGTCGAGATCGATCATATCAAGGGTTTTAACGATGAGAACCACCGGGGAGAGCTGTCAGTCAATCCAAAAATAATTTTAGAGCCAATGTCAGACTGGCATCTCCGGGGCTTTGACCGCAGGGGCAATCCCGATACATCCGTGAAACGCATGATCTGGATGGTTTCCCTCATAGGGGCTTTTGTATTGCTGCTGGCCTGCATCAATTTTATGAACCTGAGCACGGCGCGTTCTGAAAAAAGAGCCCATGAAGTAGGTATACGAAAGGCCATCGGCTCAAGAAGAAAACAGCTGATCCTTCAATTCTTTTGCGAATCGCTGGCGATCGTCGCGCTTTCCTTTCTGATAGCCCTGGTGCTGACGGCGGTATCGCTGAACTGGTTCAACCAGCTTGCGGCCAAGCAAATGCATATCCCATGGGGCAGCCCGTTCTTTTGGATGGTCAGCATTGT
>DASZVM010001020.1:0-2808 GCA_035547295.1 Puia sp.
TACAGCTTTGAAACGGTAGGCAGCAAGACGGCCAGGGCCCTTCTTCGTCAGCCTTTGGAAGATACCTTGTTCTTTGCCGGAGAAGCTTTGTACGAGGGGACAGCGCTGGCGACGGTGGAGGCAGCGCTCAGCAGCGGGAAGGATGTCGCTGCTGCTATAAAAGCGCGGTAGGTACCGCGCTTTTATATAATATTATGCATACTGATCCCGGAGAGATTTTATCTCGTCGTGGGATTCTCTTAGCGTTTGCTGCTGCTGGGTCAACAGATCGCGGATGTATGTGGGAAGCGCTTCATTTTCAAGTGCTGTCCGGTAGGCCCGCTGGGCTGCATCTTCGCCTGCCTCGCAGTTGGACAATATGCTGTGACGATCATGTCCCCCAAAGACCGCCTTTACATCCATCCAGGCGCGATAGATCTTGCCGCTGGTGGTCGTTCCCGATTCAACCTCGCCGCCCAGCGCCTGAACTTCGGAGGCCAGGGCGATCTTATTTCTATGGCTTTCGGCGATCATGGAAGCATACAGGACTTTCAGGTCCTCGTCTTCGCTCTTCGTTTCCTTTATCGCCTTCTCATAGCCTGCTACACGATCATTATTGATCTGGATAAGATCATTCAGCACTTCAATTGTTTCACTGTTGTTTGTCATAACAATACGTTTTAAACATTGGATGTAGTAATGAGGTTTCATGTCAGCCTGTGGTAAAATCATGCCAGCCCCCCGCAAGGCGCGGCCGGCCATAGGATGTGGAAATAATTCCATTATCTTCTTTGGGCTAAAATACTTTTTGGATCTCTACGGCCCTGCGCTGGGCCATCAGCTTTTGGATGATGAGGGCGATGCCGGGCTCTATTTCCAGCGCATCGGCCAGCCTGGTCAATAAAGCATCTTCACGGGCATCCAGGGAAGGGTCGCTGATGCATAATTCCACGCAATGAGAATAGAGGGCCAGCTCGTTGACGGGCTTTATCAGCCGGATGAGGTAGGCGAGATACGCGCTTTCATTTTCTTCCGTAACAGTGGGTTTATAGGAGCGATAGCTTACCAGCTCGTCCTTGATATGTACTTTGGGTTGAAGGCCCAGGGCCACCAGTTTGCCGGACAGGTTGTCCATTTCGGCTTCCGTAAACTGATCGTCCTTCAGACAGCAATGGAAGAACAGGTGACACAGCGCCTGATCCTGAGAAGTTACAATGTTGGTATACATCATGTTCTTTTCAGGGGCGTGATCAACTATTATGCCACCGGAAAAAAAGTATCTTGAGGGATAACCTCTGATGATATTATCCTTTCTTTTCCGCCAGCCTGGCCAGTTCTCTGAACAAAGCTTTTTCCTTTTCAGAGAGCTTTTCCGGCATCCTGATCTCCAGTGTGAGATAGAGATCGCCGAATTCCCCTTCTTTTTTATAGACGGGGAAGCCTTTCCCTTTCAGACGCATGATGGTGCCATTTTGTGTTTCGGGCTTTACCTTCAGCCTGACCTTTCCGCCCAGCGTGTCTACGGTGATCTCGCCGCCCAGCACGGCAGCATAGAGATCAAGGGAGAATTTCTCATAGAGATCATTTCCCTCGCGCCGGAAGCGGGTATCCTCTTCGATGACAAAAGTGATATACAGATCGCCGTCGGGTCCGTCGTTGATCCCGGGACTGCCATGGCCTTTCAATTTGATGACCTGTCCATTCTCTACCCCGGCGGGGATGGTGATACGGATATTCTTCCCGTTGACGGTGAGCACCTGCTGGTGCGTCCGGTAAGCATCCGCCAGGGTAAGGTGCAGTTCCGCCTGTAGGTCCTGTCCCCGGAACCTGTTGCGGCTGCGGCCGGCGCCTGAAGTGCTGCCACGACCGAACAGCGATTCAAAGAAATCGGAGAACTCCCCTCCATCCTCGAAGCCGGAAGCTCCGCTGCCTCCTCCGAATCCCCCCGAGAACCCTTCGAAACCTCCGCCTGAATAGGCGCCCTGGCTCCGGCGGCTCCTGCTGCCGGAGGACTGCTTTGCTTTTTCAAAGGTTTCGGCATGTTGCCAGTCCTTACCGTATTGGTCGTATTTTTTCCGTTTGTCAGGGTCGCTGAGCACCTCGTTGGCCTCGTTGATCTGCTGGAACTTCTTATTGGCTTCCTTGTCGTTGGGGTTCAGGTCCGGATGATGCTTACGGGCCAGTTTACGATAGGCTGCGCGGATCTCGTCCTGTGTTGCGTTCTTATTAACTCCCAATACTTTATAATAATCTATGAAATCCATGGATAGGCTCCTGTTTTTACAAATTTCTGAATTCTTGCCGATATGCGAGCTGGCATAATTTTTTTGTGAATACCTGGAAAAATCAACAGTTATGGTAGGGAAAAAGTTTGTTTTGCCCCTGATGGGCATATTGCTTATCTCCGTGCTGGCCCTGACAAAGTGCGAGGGAGGTGGGACGGGGGCCGGCTCACAGGACTCGACGAATACGCATCTCAACAGCCCGGCGCCGGATAATAACAGCGCTACCAATCCTTCTTCGGCCGACACTGCCTTTCAGCATGACAGCACGCAAAGAAAGAAGGGTTCTACGAGGTAGGGGGGATATTATGACAGCTCATTACCGATGGTGAAAAAGAACCGGCTGCCCGTCCCGGGGGTCGACTCTGCCCAGATCCTTCCACCGTGTAATTCAACGATCTTTTTGCAATGGGCCAGACCGATGCCTGAGCCTTCATATTCGCTGCGGGTATGCAGCCGTTGAAAGATGATAAAGATCCTTTCTAAAAATTGCGGTTCGATACCGATGCCATTGTCCTGTACAAAGAATTTCCAATGGCCGTTCTCC
>DASZVM010001021.1:0-2387 GCA_035547295.1 Puia sp.
CATGCTTGTCGATGAGGTTCCGTGCCTGGAAATAAGGGATGGCCATGTCGACACCGAGCTTTCTGGCCTCATCGCTGCGGGAGATGATGCAGCCATCGTTGTTGCTGAGCACGACGACGGGTTTGTTCCAGAGGTCCGGCCGGAACAACCGCTCGCAGGAGCAGTAAAAATTATTGCAGTCTACGATGGCCTTCATCAGGAAGCTATAAAGAATGTATCACATAGGTTACCACGCCCCAGATGGAAAATTCGGCTCCTGAGAGGTCCACATCGATGGCCGAGAGCCTGGGTGTTTCGGGGACGAGCCTGATCTTGTTGAATGTTTTTTCCAGGCGGCGTATCAGCATTTCACCGTTGAGGGTGGCGATGATGACCTTGCCGTTGACGGCTTTGATGGAACGATCCACGATCACCACATCGCCGTTGAAGATACCGGCTCCTGTCATGGCATCCCCGCTCACCCGCATGAAGAACGTGGCGGGCTTATTCCGGACCAGCTGCTCATTGAGGTCGACGCCTCTTTCCATATAATCGTCTGCCGCGGCACCGAAGCCGGTGGCGTTGGCGGTGGGGATCTCCTGTTGCGTAAAACGCTTGGAGCCCTTGTAGCTTATGCCGAAGAATTGTTCGAGTTCCATGTGGGCCTTTTTATGTTCCTCTCATCATGAATGAGAAAAATAATTTTTGAATACTAATTTATTTAGTAAATTTATACTAATTTTCTGATCAATTAAAATTAATTTTATGGATACCGGGTTAGTAAAACGTTCATCTTTTTTTGCTCCTATGGAGACGGTGACCGGGGGCGCGGGGGTGGCCCGGCGGGCGGAATACCTGCTTGTCATCTATCCTTATGGAGAATTGAATGACAAGCTGTTGGAAGAGCAGCAGCAGTTCCTTAACCACTATGGCCTTTCGATGAAGTCCCGCAACAGGCCCCATATCACGGTGGCTGCTTTCCAGGCGGGCGAGCAGATGGAAGAGACCCTGATCCGGTGGGTACAGCGTATCTGCCGCAGACATGAAAGCTTTTCCATCGCCCTGAACAATTACAGCGGCTTCCCTCCCCATACGATCTATCTGCGGGTGCAGGATCCCCAGCCATTCCGGCAGCTGATGCAGCAGCTGAGAGCCATCGATGATTTTATCCGCAGCTCCGGCTGTCCGCCTGTCAACCTGATCAGCAGGCCTTATCTGAGCATTGCGGGAGGCTTGACCGAACAGGTATATAATAAGGCCATGATGGATTATTCTCAGAGGACCTTTCATGAGTCCTTCCAGGTGGAAGAGCTGGTGCTATTAAAAAGGGAGCACAGCTTTGATGCCTGCCGTACGGTGAATGTCTTCCGTCTGCCCCCCGGCAGCCAGCCTCACGATGAAATTTTTACAACCGGACCTGATGCTAACACTCTTTAAAACTGAAACCATGCAGAAAGCGATCAAACCTGTAGCGGCTGTCCTCAATGAGAATTATAAGCAGCAGCTGGCTACCAACGAATACCTTATCATCCTTTCTCCCCGTGAAGAATTACGGGCGCGGATCCAGCAGGTGAAGAAAGACTTTGCCGACGCCTACCAGGCTCCCGGCGCCATCGGCGGCAAGCCGCAGGTGACGCTGGTGCGGTTTACGCAGCTGGCATTGATGGAGGAGCGTATCATTCAGCGTCTACGGACCATTGCCATGGGCTATTGTCCTTTCAAAGTAGAGCTGAAGGATTTTGGAAGTTTCCCTTCGCATACCATTTTTATCAATGTCACCAGCAAGCTGCCTATCCGGAGCCTGGTGACGGAAGTAAAGGATATACAACGGCTGATGAAGCTGGACAAGGATCACAAACCTCATTTTATCGATGAGCCGTATATCACTGTCGCCCGTAAGCTGCTGCCTTTCCAATATGAGAAAGGCTGGCTGGAGTACAGCCATAAGTCTTTTACCGGTAGGTTCATCGCCGACAGCATGCTCCTGCTCAAGCGCCGTCAGGGCGATATAGCCTGGCAGATCGCAGAACGTCTGGCATTCCAAAATCTGCCGGTGACCACCCGCCAGGGAGCGTTATTTGGATAGAGGATATTGTTTTACCCTGAAAATCGTCAATTATGACCCAGCAACAAAATGGGGAAAGGGAAAATATTGCCCTGACCCGCCATAAGATAATCCGCGAAGCGAGTAAAGAAAAGAAGACCGAACCCGAAGAGGTCGATCCTGAACAGTACCTCAAAGGGCGGGGCGCCCAGTTCAATCCTAAGAACAGGTTCCTCAGGAACGAGCGGGTAAAAGAGCATATCGAGGCCATCGACGAATGGCTGGAGCCCAATCCGGAGACCATCTTCCTGGAAGAGCATGCCAAGAGCATTGTCAATAAGGTGGATAGCCCCGATGTGGGGAT
>DASZVM010001022.1:0-2236 GCA_035547295.1 Puia sp.
ATTATAACCCGGGAACAAATGGCCATATCGTGCCATGGAGTCTTCCACCAGTCCGGGACTGACGGCATTGATCCGCTTGTCCTGTTTCAGCTCCTGGGCCGCGCCTAACACCCAGCTGTTGATAGCGCCATTGATCATGGCGACACAGGCGCCGTTGCGGGCAGGCATCTCGGCGGCAATGCCGGATATCAGCGTAAACGATCCGCCTTCGGGGAGGTGATCCTTTCCTATGAGCACGATGTTTATCTGTCCCAGCAGCTTGCCCCGGATACCCGGCATCATATGCTCTTCACGCATGCCGGCAAAATCCCCGTAATAACCCGTTCCCGCCGTACAGCTGTTCCTGCCTGCAATGATGATCTCATGCCGCTGTCCCAGCGCAGCAGCCACTGTCTTTCCGATGGCGCCATGACCACCGATGATCAATACTTTCATATTTTTTTTACAAAACTAGCGTTGCCGGCAGGCCGGCCGGTAACGCAAAAAGCTCAATGAATCGCTTTTTTGGCTCGCAGGACATGCGGCGTGATACCGAATTCTGCCGGTTGATCCATTGCCGGGGCGGACATCGATAATGACGATGAAAATCTCTTTTAAAGGAAGCCAGACTGCGGTTGGACAGGCCGGCCATCTCTTCCAGCGTGACCAGCAGCTCCTGTTGTTTCAGGGTCAACAGGTATGGGGGGAAAGCGGAATAGCATAAAGACCACAAATGTACACCCATCGTATCAAAAGCGGACACCCGTCCGGTGTAATGACGCCTAATAAATTAATTATCAAAATTTTATCAATCCGGCATTTTTTTAGCCACATACAGGATATGAACACTATCATCATTGAAGAATACTCACCCGGCTGGCACCAGGTCTTTACACAGCTGGAGTCCGTCTACCGAAGCCGTCTGGGAAGCTATGTGGTAGGCATCGAGCACGTAGGCAGCACTTCCGTGGAAGGTCTGCCCGCCAAACCTGTCCTGGATATCGATCTCATCGTGGAAGAGCGCCATTTGCTACAGCCTGTCATCACTGTCCTCGAAGGGCTGGGCTATCAGCATGTGGGCGACCTGGGTATTCCGGGCAGGGAGGCTTTCCGGCGGTCATCCGCACATATCCCGCTGGATAAGAATTCAAAATCCTGGCCCGCGCATAATCTCTATGTCTGTATCGCCGGCAGCATCAGTCTGAAAAATCACCTGGCCTTTCGCAACTATCTGCGCAGCCATCCCCGTGAAGCCAAAGCTTATGGCGAACTGAAAAAACGTCTGGCCGCAGCACATCCCCATGATATAGACGCCTATGTGGAAGGTAAGACTGCTTTTATTACGGGAGCGTTAAAAGAAATGGGATTTGATACGGCTGCGCTGGCCGACATTGCAAGGCAAAATAAAACAGTAAAATAAGCATGACTACAGCGACACGATCCGAATAGCCGCCGTTCATTTTTAAATAATTGTTTGCAACAATCTTCCCTAAATTTATGGGATGAACACCAAGACCAAACATGTATCCATCGTAGTGCCCGACGGCGATTGCAGCATGACCAATATCGAAGGGACCCACCAGATCTTATTGAAGGTGAATGACTATCTCGTGGAAGCCGGGGAGCCGCCCCTCTTCACCGTCCAGCTGGTGGGACCACGGCGGGAGACCCGTATGAAGAACGGTCTTTTTGCGGTATGCCCCGATGCCCTCATACAGGAGGTGGATCACACCGACCTTATCATTATCCCTTCCGTACATGGAGACAAAGAAAAGATCCTGCGGGATAATGCGCCTTTGCTGTCCTGGGTCGTGGGACAACACAAACGGGGCGCGGCCGTCGCATCCCTTTGCATCGGTGCGTTCCTGCTGGCGGGCACAGGGCTGCTGGATGGAAAAAGCTGTACCACCCATTGGGAGTTCTGTGAAGAATTCCGCAGGATGTTCCCTGCCGTCAACCTGGTGGAGGACAAGATCATCACGGATGAGAATAACCTTTATACCAGCGGAGGCGCCTATTCCTGGCTCAATCTTGTCCTATACCTGGTGGAAAAGTATGCCGGCCGTGATATAGCGGTCACCTGCGCCAAAGGTTTTCAGATCGATATCCAACGCAACAGCCAGTCGCCCTTTATCATATTCAGCGGACAAAAGGATCATGAGGACAGAGAGATCAGGGCCGTTCAGGATTTCATAGAGAAGAATATCCATTCCAAAATATCCGTGGAAGCGCTGGCCGGCCAGTTTGCAATGGGCCG
>DASZVM010001023.1:0-3794 GCA_035547295.1 Puia sp.
CGATATTAGGGGTGACAGACCAGACCCTGGAAGGACTGACATCCGTCTTTGGCACCTATCTGACAAGGGGAGAATATACGTTCCAGCCGGCAAGCATAAAGGAATTCCTTACCTCCAACCTGGACAGGAACATACTGGTGAATGCCGCCATCAACCGGCCCCTGCTCAATCATATCCGGCAGGGCGGGGAAATGAAGGATTTTGTCGTTCACCCTACGAATGTAGGTTTCCATTTCGTAACGATCACAGGCGTGGAAGATGAGACCATCACCTTCTTTGAAACAGACTACGAATATCCCCTGAAATGCGATATCGAGACCTTTGCCCATTTATGGTTCTATGACAGCATCCATGGGCGGGCGATCTATGACTCCAACCAGATGTGCAATGGGAAATATTATACCATCCAGTATCCCAGCATAGCGGCCCATAATAAGAAGAACATGCTGATCTACTCGATAGACAAGGTGACCACCAGCTATTTCCACGGCGAAAAGCATGTCAGGCATGGGCTGAAAGGGATCGAGAACTTTTTTTTCGAGGTACAGAACTGGGATACGGCTATCGACAGGGAATGCCTGGTGAACAGCATCTACTTTATGAAGATACTTGAGATGAACCTCAGCGGGGGCGGATTTGGGAGAAAGCTGTACAGCTATTTCCTGGGTGAGACCTCCTCTCTGCTGGAGGACCGGGAGCTGCGGTCGATTGCGGCGGAGTTCAGGAGCACAGGAAGGCTTTGGTCGGATTTTATCAACAATATATGTTCGGAGGGAGTGATCAGCAACGTTATGGCCGGAGAGCTGGAACCCTTGCAATCACTGGCCTACAGCTATTCAAACGAGATATTGCAGGCAGAGACCAGACAATTCCAGCGATTGAAGGACTGGGTGGAATTTAAATAAACATAAAAATGGACAGGACACTGACGATCGGCACAGAATTGAATGAGATAGTCATCAAGCCCCGGTTCTCCGAGATAGACTCTCTTTGCATCGTACATCACTCACGGTTTATCCTTTGGGCGGAAGAGGCAAATTTCAGTTTTGTGGAAAAGGTGCTGGATATTTCCCGTAAGGAGCTTTTTGAAATGGGTATCTATAATCCTATCCAAAGGCTTGAGTTCAGATACAGGAACCACGTGGTATGGGAGGATGAGGTGCTGGTCAGGACCAGGATGGAGTATAGCCGGTTCGCCTTATTCACCATGCATAACACCATCTGTTGCCGGAAGAACCCAAAGAAGTTGTTTGCCGAGTCAAGGATCAGGCTGCTGCATACTACAAAAGAGCTTGAGCTGAGATTGATGGCGCCTGAACACTTCCTTCTGAAAATAAAACTGGCTGAAGCAAAATATCCACAATTTTTTATAAACACCGACCATGCATAAGATCGCGCCGGATATAGGCTACTGTATATCAAAAGTGCTCAGGGACTACTCCGTGGTGATAGAGCCGGATGTATGTCTGCTGCTGTCCAGCCCCTTGTGGCTGGGTATGAATATAAGCAAAGGGAATGCTTATGTTCCCGTGGGGAAGGATGTCATTGCATATCTGAATCCCCTCTTCCTGGAGAATTTTTCCGTAAATGCGAACTGTCTCTTTCTACCTGTGAGAGGTAATTCCCAGGAGCATTTCACCTATCTGATCAAACGGCTGAAGAACCAGCGGAAGACCCTTGTCAAGCTGTCGGGTGGTGTATTGGAGCGGGATGACCGTTCTGCGAATAGACCTGCTGCACCTGTGCTGGGCGTGATCGATCATATCCTGGAGCATCCGGGCAGCAATGGGGCCGTCGTAGACCTCGTGTTCTCCGAGCGGAGCACCCTTACGCTTTCCGAGGCCGAGTTTGTGAGATACTGGCATAGCGATGCGGCAAGCAAGATCAACACGGAATGGTTCACCCTGATACCTTCCCAGGGCAGGCTTACGGGGCCATTGATAGAGCAAAAGCTGCGGGCGGCCTTTGCCCGTCAGTACCATCATCTGAGATGTAACAGGGGGAGCGTCGTGTCCGGCAGCGCCGTGCTTGAATTCCTGCAAACCAGCCTGGGCCAGGGCACGGGCCGGTATGGGGATCCCGCAACCCATTTTTCCCTCTGGCGTACCGGGAAAGGGATCATCCATCTGAGAAAAGGATATGCCTCTGCGCTGAACAAGGCGGAAGGGATGGGGCCTGGCATTGCTGCTTTACAGAAGGGCATGTTGGGATCAGTGCGCGCATGGGAGGAATTCTATGGAACGCTGAACAGGGATATGCCGGTGAGACAGCTGGCGGATCAATATGAAGCACTGATAACAAAAGAAAATGAACTTACCGAAAACTTTAAAGCATTTGTATAATGGAAGCTGTACTTCAAACCAGGGTGGAATTAAGCAGCTATGCGCACAGACCGGGCGGATCGTGCATGGTGACCGCATTAAGCGGCGTGTACCGGTACAAGGGTCTGAACTTCTCACCGGATCAGATCATCGGTCTTGGATCAGGACTGCAATTTGCCTATGGGTATAACCCGGAGCAAAAGAACTACAGGGTAGAGTTTATTTCGTCCCAGCTGTTATATTCCCTGTTGTGCAATACAGGCGCTTTTGGCGAGGAGTTCGAGATCGTGGACAACGGCGAAGCCCTGGCACGTATGCTGGACCTTCTCGATGAGGGGATGCCCGTCCCCGTCATGCTGGACCCTTTGTATTGCGAGGGGCTGATGAAACGGACGCCAAAGGAATTTGTTCCCTACATCCCTTCCCATATGGTGGTGGCAGTGGGATATGACCTGGAGATGCGGAAGGTGTTCCTTTACGACAGCCCGCAGCTGGACCTGATGACCATGGACCTGGATGAATTCTCGGCAGCGAGATGCTCCGGGCCTACCTTGCCGGCCAACAGACATATCGAGTTCTACTTTCCGGACACGCTGTATCCCTACGAGCAATCCGTAAAGCTGGCTATCGGAAAGGTGATACAGGTGTTCAAATACTCTGAAAAGCATCTGGCGCATAAGTCCGGTGTCGAAGCCGTGAGACGGTTTGCAGCAAACGTCCGGAATTGGAGGAGCATATTTACGGATGAGGAGATCGTGGACAATGCGCGGCTGTTTATCATGGCCGTCACCAATGGACATGCCACCAAGGGAGCTTTCAGGACACAGTATTCGAATTTTTTACGCGAGGCTTCCGAGCGCATCGGCGGGGCGGGTTATTATGCATCCGCCGCCGCCTATCAACACCTGGGACGGTTGTGGGTGGAATTCCAAAAACAGATGTTGCTGCTGGTGAGGAACCCGGGCGCCGCCGAGGTATGGAAGGACGATTCCAGCTTTCGCCGGCTGTTGGATGAGATCAGGGAAAAAGAGATCGCCGCCATCGATCTATTAGAAAAAGACTTATTAAAAAATTAAATGCATACAACACCTGTAATAGAAGTCGCCCATTTAAGCAAGGACTATGGCGGCGCTGCTGTCCTGGAGGATATATCCTTTAAGGTCTGGCAGGGAGAAATGGTGGGATTGGTAGGCCCCAACGGCGCGGGTAAGACCACGTTGCTGGAGACCATCGAAGGGCTGAGAAAGATACAGACCGGGTCGGTCACCGTCCTGGGACGATCGCTGGCGGCGGATCATAAGACCATCCAGCAGGAGATAGGCATACAGCTGCAAAGGACGAGCCTGATGGGGGATATTACCCTGAAGGAAACGTTGCGGTTGTACAAGACCCTTTACAAAGTAAAGACCGACATCCTTCTGTTGCTGGATAAGGTTGACCTGGCGGATATGAGCCATAAAAAGGTCAAGCATC
>DASZVM010001024.1:0-1998 GCA_035547295.1 Puia sp.
GAAGCTCGGTGATATTCCCCGCCCCATCCTTGATGACCTCGTCGCATTGGATGATGTAGGCGCTCTTCAGCCGCACTTTTTGCCCCGGTGACAGCCGGAAGAACTTCTTGGGCGGATTTTCCATAAAATCTTCCCGTTCGATGTACAGCTCCCGGCTAAAAGGGATGTCCCTGTAAGTGGTATCAGGGTCTTCAGGATTGTCTTCACTCTTCAGGATCTCTTCATCCTCCGTATAATTCGTCAGCACTACCTTCACGGGATCGAATACCACCATACGCCGGAGGGCGATCTTGTTCAGGTGCTCCCTGATACAGAATTCCAGCAGTCCCACCTCGATGAGGTTATCCCTTTTCTGCACGCCGATCTTATCGGCAAACATCCGAATGCTTTCAGGCGTATAACCCCTGCGACGCAAGCCTGCAATGGTAGGCATGCGGGGATCGTCCCATCCTGCAACATGTTTTTCATTCACCAGCTGCAGCAGCTTACGCTTGCTCATCACGGTATAGCTGAGGTTGAGACGGGCAAATTCATATTGATGGGAAGGAAAAATTTCCAGCTTCTCTATAAACCAGTCATAGAGGGGACGGTGAGGCACGAACTCCAACGTGCAGATGGAATGCGTAATATTTTCGATGGAATCGCTCTGCCCATGGGCAAAATCATACATGGGATAGATGCACCACTTATCTCCCGTACGGTGATGATGGGCATGCTTGATCCGGTACATGATGGGATCCCGCATGTGCATATTGGGAGAGCCCATATCGACCTTCGCCCGCAGGACCTTTTCTCCGTCCTTGTACTTTCCGGCACGCATTTCCGCAAAGAGCTGCAGGTTCTCCTCAACGCTCCGGTTGCGATAAGGGCTGTCCTTACCCGGCTCAGTAGGTGTGCCTTTCATCTGGGCGATCTGTTCGCTGCTGCTGTCATCCACATAGGCCAGTCCCTTTTTGATGAGCTGCACGGCAAACAGGTATAATTGTTCGAAATAGTCGGAAGCATACAGCTCATTAGCCCATTCAAAACCCAGCCAGCGGATGTCCGCCTTGATGCTTTCCACATATTCAGTGTCTTCCGTCACCGGGTTGGTATCGTCAAATCGGAGGTTGGTCTTACCGCCATATTTCTGGGCTAATCCAAAGTTGAGACATATGGACTTGCTATGGCCGATATGCAGATAGCCATTCGGCTCGGGGGGGAATCTGGTAAGAATGGTCTTATATTTACCTCCCTCCAGGCCCTCCTCCACAATCTCCTCCAGGAAATTCAGGGATCTTTCTTCTTCCTTTTTGATCTCGTTCATCCTGCGAATTTACACCCTTTTACCGAATAGTAAACTGCCTATCCGGACCATATTGCTGCCTTCCCCGACGGCAATTTTATAATCCCCGCTCATACCCATGGAAAGCAGGAAATGCTGGTCGGGAGATGCCTGCGCAGCACCAAAATGCTCGTCGAAAAGGGTCTTCAACCCTTTGAACTCTTCCCGTACTTTTTCCTGGTCTTCCGTAAAGGAAGCCATCCCCATCAGCCCCCGTATACGGACATGGGTAAACTCCTGCGGTGTGACACGAAGGGCCTGCAGTACCTCATCGAGCTCGGTGGCATCCAGCCCGAACTTGGTTTCCTCCCGCGCAATATGCACCTGCAAAAGACAGGCGATCACCTTATTCTGACGGGCAGCCTGCTTGTTTATCTCTTTCAGCAGACGCAGGCTGTCCACACCATGGATCAGATGCACGAATGGAGCGATATATTTTACCTTATTGGACTGAAGATGACCTATAAAATGCCAGCGGATATCGGACGGCAATTGGGAATGCTTATCCGCCAGCTCCTGTACATAATTTTCGCCGAAATCCCTTTGTCCCAGTTCGTAAAGAGCCCTGATATCTTCCACGGGCTTGGTCTTGGATACGGCTACCAGTTGGACCCCGGGTCCAAGTTCATGCAGTATGTTATTATAATTTTTTTGCAGATCCCCGTTGCCCATCG
>DASZVM010001025.1:0-3642 GCA_035547295.1 Puia sp.
CTCCTGGCGGAAGATTTCCTTTACTACTGGCTGCACCGGTGGGACCATGAGATCCGTCTGTTCTGGGCTGTCCACGTGACCCATCACTCTTCGGAACATATGAATTTTACCGTGGGCTTCCGGAGCTCCGTTTTCCAGCCGCTCTACCGCTTTGTTTACTTTATCCCCCTCGCTTACCTGGGTTTCAAGCCGCTGGACATCGTTTTTATGTACTCGCTGACCCAAATTTGGGGCATCTTCGTCCATACAGAGCTTATCGACAAAATGGGCTGGCTGGAATACATACTGGTAACCCCTTCCCATCACCGGGTACACCATGCATCCAATCCCCGTTACCTGGATAAGAACATGGGGATGTTCCTGATCATATGGGACCAGCTTTTCGGGACCTTTCAGCCCGAGCTACCAGAAGAGGAATATCAACAGGTAAGATACGGGCTCACAAAACAACCCGAAAAGACCGACCCGGTAAATATCATCTTTCACGAGTGGAATAATATCGGAAGAGACCTTTCCCGTAAGGATATAAGCTGGAAAGAAAAATGGTTCTACCTTTTCGGCCCTCCGGGCTGGAGCCATGACGGCAGCCGCCAGACCAGCGAACAAATGCGTGAGACTGAATCCGGCGTATATGGTCACCCCCTGCCGGAGCCCGACAGCAGCAATCGATTTTAATTACGTTTTAATATATCCCTGTTCCCAGTCCGGGTATTCCTGAGTAACTTTAGGTCGTAATTAGTTCATGCTTACTCACAAGCAATAAGTTTTAGCATTAAGTTTTAGGGTTTAGGGGTTTTTAAGAAAGAGGCCAGATCCATTCATGTCAATGTACGGAACGGCCTTTTTTAATGTCCATCCGGTGGTAGTCCAGATATAATCACCTTTTATCCACTATGTTAGAGGGTATCATCCCAACCTGCTGTTTTCTCCTGCAAGGACCGTAACTTTGCACATCTTGAAAAAAGGTCAACCCCATAATTAATTTATCTGTATGAACTTATTCGAACAACAGGCTAGTGAGTTTATCCGCCGTCACATCGGTCCCAATGAAGACGAGACGGCTCAAATGTTGAAAACCATCGGTATAGGATCATTAGAAGAGCTGATTGACAAGACCATCCCAGCCTCCATCCGCAGCAAGGAAGGTCTTTCCCTTCCCGGCCCCATCAGCGAATACCAATACCTGACAGAGCTGAGACAACTGGCAGGCAGGAATAAGGTATACAAATCCTATATAGGCCAGGGCTATTACGACACCATCGTTCCCAGCGTTATTTTACGGAACCTGTTCGAGAACCCGGGTTGGTATACCCAATATACCCCTTACCAGGCTGAGATAGCCCAGGGGCGCCTGGAAAGCCTGCTGAACTTCCAGACGATGGTGGCTGACCTGACGGCCCTGCCCCTGGCCAACGCCTCCCTGCTGGACGAGGGCACAGCCGCTGCAGAAGCCATGACGATGTTCTTCAATCTGAAGAATAAGGACCATGACCATGTCACCACGCCCAAATTCTTTGTCGACGCCAAAATATTCGCCCAGACCAGGGACATCCTGCTGACCAGGGCCCAACCCGTTGGCATCCAGCTGGTGGAAGGGGACTATCGTCGGGCGGATATCGATAGCTCCTATTTTGGGGCGATCATACAATACCCCTCCAGCGACGGAGCCGTGGAAGACCACCGCGCATTCATACAGCAGGTGCATGCCGCAGGCGGCTACGTGGTAATGGCTACTGACCTGCTGGCGCTGACCCTGCTGACACCTCCCGGCGAGCTGGGCGCCGACGTTGCCGTCGGCAACTCTCAACGCCTTGGCGTACCGATGGGATTCGGAGGACCGCACGCAGCATTTTTCGCCGCAAAAGAAGATTTCAAAAGAAACATCCCCGGACGTATCATCGGCGTCAGCATCGATGCCCAGGGCAACCGCGCATTACGCATGGCGCTGCAGACCCGGGAACAGCATATCAAACGGGAAAAAGCTACTTCCAACATCTGCACCGCACAGGCCCTGCTGGCCAATATGGCCGCCATGTATGCAGTGTTCCACGGACCGGCAGGTCTCACAAACATTGCCAAACGCGTAAGCCTCCTGGCGCGTACCCTTTCCCATGAGCTGGAAGAGCTGGGCCATGCCAATCTCAATAAGGCCTATTTCGATACCGTACAGATAAAGGCCGCCGACGCCGACACCATCCGCACGCTTGCGGAAGCCGGTGGGATCAACTTCCGTTATTACGGGGACAACCACATCGGCATCAGCCTGGACGAGACGACAACCCAGCAGGACGTGCTGAATATCCTCAGCATCTTTCAGGCTGCCGCAGGCAACGATGTGACCAAGGCCACCTTCGAAGTAGCAGACCCCGGACTGGACAACATACCCTCATCGCTCACCCGCACTTCGGAATTCCTTACCCATCCTGTCTTCAATACCCATCACAGCGAGTCGGAGATGATGCGCTATATGAAGGGCCTGGAAAATAAGGACCTTTCTCTCAATACTTCCATGATCTCGCTGGGGTCCTGCACCATGAAGCTGAATGCGGCTACGGAGCTTATCCCCGTCAGCTGGCCGGAATTTGGAGGACTGCATCCTTTCGCTCCTGCTCAGCAGTGGACAGGCTACAGACAGATGATCACAGAGCTGGAGCATGCATTGAGCGAGATCACAGGGTTTGCCGCCACTTCCCTTCAGCCCAACAGCGGAGCGCAGGGGGAATATGCCGGTCTGCTCACCATCCGTGCCTATCATGCCGCCCATAAGGAAGCGCACCGGGATGTCATGCTGATCCCGATTTCCGCACACGGCACAAATCCCGCCAGCGCCGTCATGGCAGGCATGAGAGTGGTGGTCGTAAAAAGCGATGAAGATGGTCACATCGATGTCGCCGACCTGAAGGAAAAAGCAGCACAATACAAGGACAAGCTGGCAGGCCTGATGGTGACCTACCCTTCTACCCACGGCGTGTTTGAAGAAAGCATCAAGGATATCTGCAAAGCCATCCATGACAATGGCGGTCTCGTATATATGGACGGCGCGAATATGAATGCCCAGGTGGGACTCACCAGCCCTGGTCTCATCGGGGCCGACGTATGTCATCTGAACCTTCACAAGACTTTTGCCATTCCTCACGGTGGCGGCGGCCCCGGCATGGGGCCCATCTGCGTCAACGAAAAGCTGAAACCATACCTGCCTGGTCATGTGGCCCTGGAAGCAGCAGCGGCAGCAGCGCATGCATCCGCCAACGGACACGGTACGCATACGACAAAAGTTCATGCGGTATCGGCAGCACCCTATGGCTCGGCCAGCATCCTGCTGATCAGCTATGCCTATATCAGGCTGCTGGGCGCGGAAGGTCTTACCCGCAGCACAAAATACGCCATTCTGAATGCCAACTATATGAAGACCAGGTTGGAGAAGCACTATAAGATACTGTACAGCGGCAGCAATGGCACCTGCGCCCATGAATTCATCGTCGACCTGCGTCCCTTCAAGACCAGCGCCGGCATCGAGGCGGAAGACGTGGCCAAACGCCTGATGGATTATGGCTTCCACGCTCCTACCCTCAGCTTCCCCGTACCCGGCACCATTATGATCGAGCCGACGGAAAGCGAAGACAAGGCCGAGCTGGATAGGTT